>NZ_LOYP01000033.1:0-1175 GCF_001526365.1 Burkholderia sp. MSMB1835 | reverse complement strand
ATGACGGATGTAGTGATCGTATCGGCCGCGCGGACCGCGGTCGGCAAATTCGGCGGCTCGCTGGCGAAGATTGCGGCGCCGGAGCTGGGCGCGACGGTGATCCGCGCAGTGCTGGAGCGTGCGGGCGTGAAGCCCGAGCAGGTCAGCGAAGTGATCATGGGCCAGGTGCTGACGGCCGGCTCCGGGCAGAACCCGGCGCGGCAGTCGCTGATCAAGGCGGGGCTGCCGAGCGCCGTGCCGGGGATGACGATCAACAAGGTGTGCGGCTCGGGCCTGAAGGCCGTGATGCTGGCGGCGAACGCGATCGTCGCGGGCGACGCGGACATCGTGGTCGCGGGCGGCCAGGAGAACATGAGCGCGGCGCCGCACGTGCTGCCGGGCTCGCGCGACGGGTTCCGGATGGGCGACGCGAAGCTGGTCGACACGATGATCGTCGACGGCCTGTGGGACGTGTACAACCAGTACCACATGGGCATCACGGCGGAGAACGTCGCGAAGGAATACGGGATCACGCGCGAAGCGCAGGACGCGTTCGCGGCGCTGTCGCAGAACAAGGCGGAAGCCGCGCAGAAGGCCGGCCGCTTCGACGACGAGATCGTGCCGGTGTCGATTCCGCAACGCAAGGGCGAGCCGCTGCAGTTCGCGACCGACGAGTTCGTGCGTCACGGCGTGACGGCGGAGTCGCTGGCCGGGCTGAAGCCGGCGTTCTCGAAGGACGGCTCGGTGACGGCGGCGAACGCGTCGGGGCTGAACGACGGCGCGGCGGCGGTGCTGGTGATGTCGGCGCAGAAGGCGGCGGCGCTGGGCCTGACGCCGCTCGCGCGGATCAAGGCGTACGCGAACGCGGGCGTGGATCCGAGCGTGATGGGCATGGGTCCGGTGCCGGCGTCGCGCCGGTGCCTGGAGCGCGCGGGCTGGACGCCGGGCGACCTGGACCTGATGGAGATCAACGAAGCGTTCGCGGCGCAGGCGCTGGCGGTGCACCAGCAGATGGGCTGGGACACGTCGAAGGTGAACGTGAACGGCGGGGCGATCGCGATCGGTCATCCGATCGGCGCGTCGGGCTGCCGGATCCTGGTGACGCTGCTGCACGAGATGGTCAAGCGCGATGCGAAGCGCGGGCTGGCGTCGCTGTGCATCGGCGGCGGGATGGGCGTCGCGCTCGCGGTCGAGCG
>NZ_LOYP01000032.1:0-91822 GCF_001526365.1 Burkholderia sp. MSMB1835 | reverse complement strand
CCACCCGGTGGCGGCCGCCGTCGCGGTCGCGAACCTGAAGCTGCTGCGCGACGAAGGCATCGTCGAGCGCGTGAAGACCGACACCGGCCCGTACTTCCAGGCGCTGATGCGCGAAACCTTCGCGCGTCATCCGATCGTCGGCGAAGTGCACGGCCACGGGATGGTCGCGAGCTTGCAACTGGCCGAAGCGCCGGCCGAACGCCGCCGCTTCGCGAACGGCGGCGACGTCGGCACGATCTGCCGCGACTTCTGCTTCAACGGCAACCTGATCATGCGCGCGACCGGCGACCGGATGCTGCTGTCGCCGCCGCTCGTGATCTCGCGCCAGGAAATCGATGAACTCGTGTCGAAGGCGAAGAAGGCCGTCGATGCAACCGCCCAGCAACTGGGTATTTCGTAACGGCCTTGCCTACAGGCGTGCGGCGGGCGCCGCACGTCGCCATAACCAGGGGAACTCCACCATGCGTGCCTGTATTCTTCGCCAAGCCTGCTCCGTCGCCGCCCTCGCCGCCGCGGCCGCGCTCACGTCGGTCGCCAGCCCGTCGGCGCATGCCGACGAGCTGAACGTCTACAACTGGTCCGACTACATCGCGCCGGACACGATCCCGAACTTCCAGAAGCAGACGGGCATTCACGTCAAGTACGACAACTACGACAGCGACGACACGCTTCAGGCGAAGCTGCTGGCCGGCAGCTCCGGCTACGACATCGTCGTGCCGACGTCGAACTACATGGCCAAGCAGATCCAGGCCGGCGTGTACCAGAAGCTCGACAAGTCGAAGATTCCGAACCTCGCGAACCTCGACCCGCTGCTGATGAAGATGATCGCCGACGCCGATCCGGGCAACCAGTACGGCGTGCCCTGGGCGTACGGCACGGACGGCATCGGCTACAACGCGCAGGCGGTGAAGAAGGCGCTCGGCGACAAGGCGCCCGTCGACAGCTGGGCGCTGGTGTTCGATCCGGCCAACATGGAGAAGCTGAAGAGCTGCGGCGTGTCGTTCCTCGACCAGGCCGTCGACGTGTTCGCCGCCACGCTGCAATACATGGGCAAGGATCCGAACAGCAAGAACCCGGGCGATTACCAGGCTGCATTCGAAGTCCTGAAGAAAGTCCGCCCGTACATCACCCAGTTCAACTCGTCCGGCTACATCAACGACCTCGCGAACAACGACGTGTGCGTCGTGCTCGGCTGGTCGGGCGACGTCGGCATCGCGCACCGTCGTTCGGCCGAAGCGAAGCGCTCGTACGACATCAAGTTCGCGAATCCAAAGGAAGGCGGCCTGCTGTGGTTCGACGTGATGGTGATCCCGAAGGATGCGCCGCACCCGGAAGCCGCGATGAAGTGGATCAACTACGTGTCCGACCCGAAGGTCAACGCGGCGATCACCAACACGGTGTTCTACCCGACCGCGAACAAGGCCGCGCATCAATTCGTCACGCCGGCCGTCGCGCAGGACCCGACCGTCTACCCGCCCGAGGACGTGCTGAAGAAGATGGTGCTGATGAAGCCGATGCCGGCCGACATCCTGCGCCTCGAGAACCGTCTGTGGGCCCAGTTGAAGACGGGCCACTGATCGCCGTGCATCGCGGCGGCGCAGGCATCGCGGTACGCCTGCCCGCCTGACATTCGCGGACCTCCGTCCGCCCGCGCGCCGCGCGCGCTGTTCCATCCGGCACGAGCCGTCGTCCGCGAGTCGCGTTGCGCGCCTCGCGCGGGGACGCTCACGCCTGCAATCCGTGAAGAACGAATGGTGACTCTCATGCAATCGATACCCTCTTCCGCTGCCGCACGACAGACCCAACCGGCCACGGCGCCCCGTACGCAAAACGACGCGTTCGTGCGCATCGAAAACGTCGTGAAGAAATTCGGCGACAGCACGGCCGTCGACAACGTGAACCTGACGATCGCGAAGAACGAGCTGTTCGCGCTGCTCGGCAGCTCGGGCTGCGGCAAGTCCACGCTGCTGCGCATGCTCGCCGGGCTGGAGACGGCCACCTCCGGCAAGATCTTCGTCGACGGCGAGGACCTCGCGTCGCTGCCGCCGTACCGCCGCCCCGTCAACATGATGTTCCAGTCGTACGCGCTGTTCCCGCACATGACGGTCGAATCGAACGTCGCATTCGGCCTGAAGCAGGAAGGCACGCCGAAGCACGAGATCAGGGAGCGCGTGGCCGACGCGCTCGCGCTCGTGCAGATGAGCAAGTACGCGCAGCGCAAGCCGCATCAGCTCTCGGGCGGCCAGCAGCAGCGCGTCGCGCTGGCCCGCTCGCTGGTGAAGCGCCCGAAGCTGCTGCTGCTCGACGAGCCGATGTCCGCGCTCGACAAGAAGATTCGCCAGAAGACCCAGCTCGAACTCGTGAACATCATCGAGAAGGTCGACGTGACCTGCGTGATGGTCACGCACGATCAGGAAGAGGCGATGACGATGGCGAGCCGCCTCGCGGTGATGAGCGAAGGCAAGATCGTGCAGATCGGCTCGCCCGGCGAAGTCTACGAATACCCGAACAGCCGCTTCTCGGCCGAATTCATCGGCTCGACCAACCTGTTCGAGGGCCGCGTCGTCGAGGACGAGCCCGATCACATCTTCGTCGAAAGCGACGACCTCGAAGCCCGCATGTACGTGAGCCACGGCGTGACCGGCCCGCTCGGAATGCCGGTCGGCATCTCGGTGCGCCCGGAGCGCGTGCACGTGTCGCGCGAGAAGCCGGGCTCGAAGCACAACTGGGCGCGCGGCGTCGTCACCGACATCGCGTACATGGGCAGCTATTCGCTGTACCACGTGCGTCTGCCGAGCGGCAAGACGGTGGTGTCGAACCTGTCGAGCTCGCATCTGATGAACGACGGCGCGCCGGCATGGAACGACGACGTGTTCGTGTCGTGGTCGCCGGCCAGCGGCGTCGTGCTGACGCAGTGAGGACGCCGCGATGAGAACCTCCGCTTCCACGCCTTCCGCGCCGGTGTCGACCGGCGCTACCGCCGCCGCGCCGGCTTCCCGGCGCGGCAACCGCTCCGCCGCGCTGTCGCGCTTCCTGCCGTCGGGCCGCAGCGTCGCGATCGGCGTGCCGTTCCTGTGGCTGACCGTGTTCTTCGCGCTGCCGTTCGTGCTGGTGCTGAAGATCAGCTTCGCCGACCAGGTGATGGGCATCCCGCCGTACACGTCGCTCGTCGAGATCAAGGACGGCGTCGTGCACTTCGCGCTGCAACTGTCGCACTACGCGTTCCTGCTGCAGGACGACCTGTACATCGCGACCTATCTCAGCTCGCTGAAGATGGCCGCCGTGTCGACGGTGCTGTGCCTGCTGATCGGCTATCCGATGGCGTACTACATCGCGCGTTCGGAGCCGAACCGCCGCAACGTGCTGATGATGGCCGTGATGCTGCCGTTCTGGACGTCGTTCCTGATCCGCGTGTACGCATGGATCGGCATCCTGAAGGACGACGGCCTCCTGAACCACACGCTGATCGCGCTCGGCATCATCCACACGCCGCTGCGGCTCTATCACAGCGATGCGGGCGTCTACATCGGGATGGTCTATTCGTACCTGCCGTTCATGGTGATGCCGCTCTATGCGCACCTCGTGAAGATGGACCTGACGCTGCTCGAGGCCGCGTACGACCTGGGCGCGAAGCCGTGGGTCGCGTTCACGCGCATCACGCTGCCGCTGTCGAAGAACGGGATCATCGCCGGCAGCCTGCTGGTGTTCATCCCGGCGGTGGGCGAGTACGTGATCCCGGAGCTGCTCGGCGGCGCCGACACGCTGATGATCGGCCGCGTGATGTGGGATGAATTCTTCAACAACATGGACTGGCCGATGGCGTCCGCGGTGACGGTCGCGATGGTGCTGCTGTTGCTGGTGCCGATGGCGCTGTTCCAGTACTACCAGGTCAAGGAACTGGAGGACGCGAAATGATCAAGCCGAGCAAACCGCTGTCGACGGGCGTTCTCGCCTTCGGCTTCCTGTTTCTGTACATCCCGATCATCAGCCTCGTCGTGTACTCGTTCAACGAGTCGAAGCTGGTGACGGTGTGGTCGGGCTTCTCGCTGAAGTGGTACGCGGCGCTGCTGGACGACGACGAGCTGCTGACCGCCGCCTGGCTGTCGCTGAAGATCGGCCTGTTGACGGCCACCGCGTCGGTCGTGATCGGCACGTGGGCGGGCTTCGTGCTCGCGCGCTTCGGCCGCTTCAAGGGCTTCACGCTGTACACGGGGATGATCAACGCGCCGCTGGTGATTCCGGAGGTGATCCAGGGGATCTCGCTGCTCCTGCTGTTCGTCGCGCTGGAACAGATGTTCGGCTGGCCGAAGGGGCGCGGGATGGCGACGATCTGGATCGGCCACGTGATGCTGTGCGTGTCGTACGTGGCGATCATCGTGCAGTCGCGCGTGAAGGAGATGAACAAGTCACTCGAGGAGGCCGCGCTCGACCTGGGCGCGACGCCGCTGAAGGTGTTCTTCGTGGTGACGCTGCCGCTGATCTCGCAGGCGCTGCTGTCGGGGTGGCTGCTGTCGTTCACGCTGTCGATCGACGATCTGGTGCTGTCGGCGTTCCTGTCCGGGCCGGGATCGACGACGCTGCCGCTGGTGGTGTTCTCCCGCGTGCGGCTGGGGCTGAACCCGGAGATGAACGCGCTGGCGACGCTGTTCATCACCGCCGTGACGATCGGCGTGATCGTCGTGAACCGGACGATGATCGCGCGCGAGCGGCGCCGGATGGCCGACTTGAAGGCGGCGTTCGCGGCGGCGTGACGGCCCGCCTCCGCTTCGAAGACAACGAGCACTGCAGACAAGCATGACGCGCGGCCTCAGGGGGGCGCGCGATTCGATCCCGATTTGACAGGCGCACGACTAGGAGAATCCGCAATGAAGAAGAAACTGATCTGCCTGCTGGTGGCCGGCGCGTTGCCGGGCATCGCGCTGGCCGGTTCCACCTCCGCCGAAATCAAGGCGCTGCAGGCGCAGGTCGCGGCGCTGCAGAAACAGATGAAGGCGATGCAGGCGCAGCTCGCCGCGAAGCCGGGCGGCGCGGCGGTCGCGACGTCCGGCGCGAGCGGCGGCATGGCGGGCGGCGGCGCCGTCGCGGTCGCCGCCGACCCGGGCTCGCCGGATTACGGCAAGGCACGCGCGACGCTGACCAACGACGAGGTCAGCGAAATGAAGCAGCAGATCGCGAACCAGCAGCTGAAGGTCGACTCGCTGACCGACGCGGCCACCACGGGCCCGCTCGCCGGCCTGTCGGTCACCGGCTACATCGATCCGACCTACATCTACAACCGCGCGGCCGGCACGTCGTCGTTCCTGTTCGCGAACCACGAGAACGCGTACAACTATTTCAACAGCACGTTCGGCGATCTCTACCTCGACATCAAGAAGACGTTCGGCGTCGGCCCGATGGCGCCGTCGGCCGAAATCACGCTGATGCCGAACCGCGGCAACGGCATCACGCTGCTGCAGAACTCGCGCGGCTCGATCACCGACAACCTGCTGAACACGGCGGTCGTCAACGTGCCGATCACCGCGGAAACGACGCTGGTCGCCGGCCTGATCCCGAGCTTCGGCGGCTACGAAGTCCAGCAGTCGAACCAGATGCTCACGCTCACGCACAACCTGCTGTACGATTTCTCCGATCCGGGCAGCTACGTCGGCGTCGGCGCGAACTACACGAAGGGCAACTGGGCGTGGAAGTTCTTCCTCGGCAACGAGCAGTACCGCACGTACGGTTCGGTCACGCAGACGGGCACCAATGCGCTCGGCGACCCGATCACCACCAGCAACAAGGTGCCGACCTTCACCGCGCGCGCGGACTACACGTGGTCGAGCGCGCTCGATCTCGGCGGCTCGTTCAACATCGGCCGCCAGACGCTGTCGAGCGCGATCGACGAGAACGGCGTCGTCCACTACGGCCCGGGCGGCGCGGCGCCGAGCGGCTACGGCTCGTTCTTCTTCGGCGAACTCGACGCGACCTACACGCTCGCCGACGTGCAGTACAACGCCGAAGTCGACTACGGCCGGCAGCAGCATGCGGCGTTCAACGGCGGGCTCGCGCAGTGGTACGGGCTGTCGCTGCTCGCGCACCGCAAGTTCAACGCGCCGGTGGTCGGCCGCATGGGCGTGACGCTGCGCTACGACCTGCTCGCGAACTCGAAGAACGGCGGCGGCGGCGGCGGCATCGCGCTGAACGGCAACGGGATGGACCCGAGCAACGGCTTCGGCGTCGATGCGGACTGCCTCGCGATGTCGAAGGCCGGCGGCGGCCTGGGCTTCGAGTGCAAGGGCGCCGTGCGCCAGGACGTCGCGCTCGACCTGCTGTTCTATCCGACCCAGCAGATCACCGTGAAGGTCGAATACCGGCACGACTGGGCGAACAACAAGGTGTTCCTGCGCAACGACGGCTCGTACGGCAAGTCCAACGATCTGCTCGCGACGCAGTTCATCTATTCGTTCTGATGCAGGACGCGCGGGACGCCGTGCCGCACGCACGGCGTCCCGCGCCGAATTTCGGATGGCTGCGCGCCGTTGCAGCCTTGTCGAGGGAGTCGGTTTGATGACGCAGTCTTTCACCCGCCGCGCCGATGCGCTCGCGCGCGACTCGTACTACGAAGCCACGGCCGCGCGGCCCGCCGCCGACGATCCGATGCTCGACGCGGCGATCGACGTCGACGTCTGCGTGATCGGCGCCGGCTTCGCGGGCCTGTCGACGGCGCTCGACTGTCGCGCGCACGGGCTGTCCGTCGCCGTGCTCGATGCGCACCGGCCCGGCTGGGGCGCGTCGGGCCGCAACGGCGGCCAGGCGATCACCGGCTTCGCGAAAGACGAGGTGATCGAGAAACAGCTCGGCGCCGACGGCGCGCGCGCCGCATGGTCGCTGTCGCTCGACGGCGTCGCGCTGATCGCCGAGCGCATCGCGCGCCACGGGATCGATTGCGACTTCGCGCGCGGCTATCTGACGGTGGCGACGAAGCCGCGCCGCATCGACGACCTGCGCGCGTGGATGACCGCCGCGACGTCGCGCTGGGGCCATCCGTCGCTCGCGTGGCTCGATACCGGCGAGATCCAGGCGCGCATCGCATCGACGCGCTATCTGGCCGGCGTGCACGATCCGCTGTCCGGCCATCTGCATCCGCTCAAGTACTGCCTCGGCCTCGCCGATGCCGCGCGCCGCGAAGGCGTCGCGCTGTACGCGCACACGCCGGCGCTCGACGTCGTGCGCGGCGCGCGGCCCGTCGTGCGCACGCCGTCGGGCGAAGTGCGCTGCCGTTTCGTCGTGTCGTGCTGCAACGCCGGGCCCGGCGGCGTGCTGCCGGCCGCGACCGCCGCACGCATCGCGCCGATCGCGTCGTACATCATCGCGACCGAGCCGCTCGACCGCGCGCGCGCCGACGCGCTGATCGCGCGGCGCGAGGCCGTGTGCGACAACAACTTCTTCCTCGACTACTTCCGGCTGTCGGCCGACCACCGGATGCTGTTCGGCGGCCGCGCGAATTCGGCCGGCGCGTCTCCCGCCGCGCTCGCCGAAGCGATCCGGCAGCGCATGGTCGCCGTGTTCCCGCAGCTCGCCGACGTGCGCGTCGAGCACGCGTGGGGCGGCTTCGTCGACGTCACGCGCAACCGCGCGCCGGACTTCGGCGCGATCGATCCGAACTTCTTCTACGTCCAGGGTTTCAGCGGACACGGCGTCGCGCTCACGGGAATCGCCGGGCGCGCGGTCGCCGGCGCGATCGCGGGCGATGCGCGCGCGTTCGACCTGTTCGCGCGCTTGCGTCACCGGCGCTTTCCCGGCGGCGACGCATGGCGGCAACCCGCGCTCGAACTCGGGATGCTGTACCACCGCGTGCGCGAGCTGTTCTGAACCTTCTCGATACGTCTTCCCGATCATGCAGACCTTCGCCAACCAGCCGCACGTCGCGTCGTACTACGCGGCGACCGCCAACGATACGACCCGCCACGCACCGCTCGCCGGCACGACCGACGCCGACGTGTGCGTGATCGGCGCGGGCCTCACGGGCCTGTCCGCCGCGCTCAATCTCGCCGAGCGCGGCCATTCGGTGACCGTGCTCGAAGCGTCGCGCGTCGGATGGGCGGCGAGCGGCCGCAACGGCGGCCAGCTGATCGGCGGCTTCGCGTGCGATATCGACACGTTCGCGCAGTTCATGCCGGAAGCCGACGTGAAGCGGATCTGGGACATGGGGCTCGAAACGCTGTCGCTCGTGAAGTCGCGCATCGCGCAACACGACATCGACTGCGCGCTGGTGCCCGGCTACCTGACCGCGGCCAACACCGAACGCGACGCCGATGCGCTGAAACGGTGGCGCGACGAAGCCGCGAAGCGCTTCGGCTACGACCGCTTCCGCTTCGTCGAAGCCGGCGAACTCGGCGACTACGTGCAGTCGGCCCGCTATCGCGGCGGCCTGTACGATCCCGACAGCGGCCATCTCCATCCGCTCAACTACACGCTCGGCCTCGCGCGGGCTGCAGTCGACGCCGGCGTGCGCATCCACGAGGACAGCTGCGTGACGCGCGTGCGCGACGTGTCCGGCGGCCACGTCGTCGAGACGAGCGGCGGCAACGTGCGTGCGCGCTTCGTGGTGCTCGCCTGCAACACCTACGTCGGCACGCTCGCGCCCGCGCTGGCGAGAAAGATCATGCCGGTCGGCACCTACGTGATCGCGACCGAACCGCTCGGCGAAGCGCGCGCCGCCGCGCTGATGCCCGCGCGCGCGGCGATCTGCGACAGCCGCTTCGTGCTCGACTATTTCCGGCCGGCGCCCGACACGCGGCTCGTCTGGGGCGGCAAGGTCAGCTATTCGACGCGCGAGCCGCGCGACCTCGCGGCGGCGATGCGCGCCGACATGCTGAAGACGTTCCCGCAACTCGCGGACGTAAAGGTCGACTATGCGTGGGGCGGCTTCGTCGACATCACGATGAACCGCGCGCCGCATTTCGGCCGCATTACGCCGACGACGTACTTCGCGCAGGGGTTTTCGGGGCACGGCGTGAATACGACCGCGCTCGCGGGCAAGCTCATCGCCGAGGCGATCGACGGCCAGGCGAGCCGCTTCGACCTGTTCGACAGGATCCGGCATCGCGACTTCCCCGGCGGCGCGGCGCTGCGCACGCCGGCGCTGGTGCTCGCGATGAGCTGGTACCGGCTGCTGGACGCGTTCGGCGTGCATTGAGCGGCGCGCGGCATTGCCGCGCAGAAGCAAAACGGCCGCTCGTTTCGAGCGGCCGTTCGGACGACAGGCGTGGCGTGACGCCGCCGCGCGTCAGTCGGTGCCGTACTTCGGCGAGCGCGGCCCGTACAGCAGCCCGTTCGGCGGGCCGGCCGACAGCAGCCGCGTGCTCGTCAGCCCGGCGACGTCATGCGCTTCGTCGGTCAGCGAATGCGCGACCTGCTTGACGGCCGCCTGCACGAGCGCCCCGACGATCCCGAACGCATTGACGCTCATGTTGTTGCCGACTTCCTTGCCGGTCGCCCGGCCCTCGCCCTGCCACAGCACGTCGCCGCTCTTCAGGTCGACGAGTTTCGCCGACGCGGAAACGATCGTCGTGCTGTCGACCAGCTGGTAGACGGAGCCGTACTGCGTGACCTTCGAATACATCGCGGCGTCCGCGCCGAAGATCTCACGCAGCTTCGCCGGCGACGTGGCCTGGATGTCGGTCGCATTCGTCAGGCCGTTCTGCTTGAACGTCTCGTCCATTACCGCGACGGGCACCACGTAGTAGCCGGACTCGGCGAGCGGCAGCGTCATTTGCGACAGCACGCCGTAGGTCGCGCCGACGTCGGTGGTGTCGTTGACCGGCGGCAGCACGAGGATCGAGCGCGGCTGGCTCTTCTTGAACGCCGTGTAGTCGGGGCGTTGCACCGGCTGCGCGCACGCGCTCAGCAGCGCGGCGATCGACAGCACGGACAGCAGCTTGAATGAAAGTGTCTTGAACATGGCAAGGGCATCACTGTTTGGCGGGATTCGAATCGGCATGCTTCTGATCGGCAACCGTCTGGCCGGCGGCCGCCGGATGCGCGGCCTTCGATGCACCGGCCTTCTTCTTCATCAGGAAATCCATATACGTGGCAGATTCCGGGAACAGTTGCTTCTCGGCCTGCAGTTCCTGCTCGGCCTGCTGCTCGTTGCCGACGCTCGCATACAGCATCCCGAGATGCGCATGGAAGCCCGGCGGCGGCGTGTGGCCCTTCGCGCGGATTTCCTGCAGCGCCTTTTCGAGCGCATCGATCTGCTGCTGCGGCGCTTGCTGTCCCTTGAAGTATTCGTACACCTGCGGCTGATAGCCGGTCCACTGATACAGCGGCGGCGTGGTCGGCGCCGCGCAGCCCGCGAGCAGCAAGGCGGCCGCCGTCGCCGGCAGCCAGATTCCCCGTTTCATGGTCTTGTCTCTTCTGGTGGGTGAAATGATTCGTGCGTGTCGTATCGCGCGCGGCATTTACTGCGCCGCCTTCAGCGCGCCGGCGTCGACCTGGTCGACGAGATGGTTCACGGCTTCCTGGATCGCGAGGTCCAGCACCTTGCCGTTGAGCGTCGAGTCGTAGCCGGCCGTGCCGCCGAAGCCGATCACCTCGCGGTTCGACAGGCTGAACTCGCCCGCGCCCTGGCTCGATGCGATCACTTCCGACGTCGTCGTGTCGACGATGTTCAGGTTGACCTTCGCGTACGCGACCTGCGTCTTGCCGCGGCCGAGAATGCCGAACAATTGATGATCGCCGACGTCCTTGCGGCCGAACTCGGTCACGTCGCCCGTCACCACGTAGTTCGCGCCCTTCACGGCCTGTGCTTTCTTCATGAAGCCGGCTTCCTGCTTGATCTCGTCGAGGTTCTCGCGATCGAGCACGTTGAAGCGGCGGCTCTGCTGCAGGCGCGTGACGAGGATCGTCTTCGCCTGTCCGCCGAGACGGTCGATGCCGTCGGAGAAGATGCCGCGCATGTAGCTCGAACGGTTGTCGAACTTGCCGACGGCGATCGCGACGGGCTTGCCCGCGTACGGCTTCTGCGCGCTGCTGACGGCCGGCACGTCGAGCGTGCGCGACGATTCGGTCGCGCAGCCGGACAGCGCCGCGACGACCGCTGCCGCCACGAGGACGGTGCGTCGTGTCTGAATGTTCACTGCTGGTCTCCTTGATGGAAAAGATGCCGCTGCGCGAGGCTCATGCACGCGCTCATCGCCGGTTCGGCGATCGCGGTAAGTCAGGGAAGGGGGTGCAACGGATGCGTTACGGCAAAACGCGGATGGGGAATGCGATGCGCGCATAGATCGCGCACACGAATGATTTCGTTATTCTGGTTACTGCACTGTTGATCGTGCATGGTCGGCCCCGTATATGATTTTTCGCGATCATATCAAGCCTGTTTATCAAGACGGGGTATCTTGATAATAATTGACGATTTTCGCACTTATATTAAATACGCCGCTTATTCGTGCGCGAAGCGTTGCGCGCGTGGGCTCGCGCGGCACGCGACCGATCTGCGCCGGTCTTCCGTGTCGATATCGCCGGATTGACGATCGATCCGGCGATATCGACACACGTCATTCGCGCCGTCGATCCGAACGGCCGATATCCCGACAACAAGCCGTCCGGCGTTCCAGCCGCACACGCGCATACGGTTTCCGCTAATCGGCCACTTTCTGCCGCATCGTCACGAATTCCTCGGCCGCGGTCGGATGAATGCCGATCGTGTCGTCGAACTGCGCCTTCGTCGCGCCCGCGCGGATCGCGATCGCGATGCCCTGGATGATCTCGCCCGCATCGCGGCCAACCATGTGCGCACCGACCACGCGCTGACTGTCGCGCGCGACGACGAGCTTCATCAGCGTGCGCTCGTCGCGGCCCGACAGCGTGTGGCGCAGCGCCTTGAACGACGTGCGGTAGATATCGACGTCGCCGTGCGCGTGCCGCGCATCGACCTCGCTCAGGCCGACCGTCGCGACCTCCGGCTGGCTGAACACGGCCGACGGCACGTACGCGTGATCGACCGCGACGCGCGAGCCGCCGAACAGCGTGCGTGCGAGCAGCCCTGCGTCGCGCGTCGCGACCGGCGTGAGCTGCGGCCGCGACGTGACGTCGCCGATCGCATGGATCGACGGCACCGACGTCGCCGAATACGCATCGACGGCAATCGCGCCGCGCGCATCGAGCAGGATGCCCGCCTGCTCGAGCCCGAGCCCGTCGACGTTCGGCACGCGGCCCGTTGCATAGAGCACCTGATCGTACGGCCCGTGCCGCTCGTCGCCGACGTGCACGAACAGCGTGCCGTCGCTCGCGCGCTCGATCGAACCGATCACCGCGCGCGCATGAATCGCGACGCCCTGCTTCGTCATCTCGTCGGTCAGGAACTGGCGCACGTCGTCGTCGAAGCCGCGCAGGATGTTGTCGCCGCGATAGAACACGTCGACGTGGCTGCCGAAGCCGTTGAAGATGCCCGCGAACTCGACCGCGATATAGCCGCCGCCGACCACCGCGATCCGTCTGGGCAGCGCCGCGAGCGACAGCGCCTCGCGCGACGTGATCGCATGCTCGATGCCGGGCCGCGGCGGCAGCGACGGCCGCGAGCCGGTCGCGATCGCGATGTGGCGCGCGCGGAACGTGCGCGCGCCGATCGCGACCGTGTGCGCATCGACGAGCGTCGCGCGGCCGGCGTGCATGTCGACGCCCGATTGCAGCAGCAGGTTGATGTAGATGTCGCTCAGCCGATTGATCTCGCGATCC
Source organism: Burkholderia sp. MSMB1835 (assembly GCF_001526365.1). NCBI lineage: Bacteria > Pseudomonadati > Pseudomonadota > Betaproteobacteria > Burkholderiales > Burkholderiaceae > Burkholderia > Burkholderia sp. MSMB1835. The sequence continues at coordinate 79,102 of NZ_LOYP01000032.1, read as the reverse complement.
TTCGCGGCGATCAGCGCGGGCCAGTCGAGCGTGCCGGCGCCGAAGGTCCAGCCGAAGCCTTTCGCGTCGTCGACTTCGTGCGGGTAGTGCGATGCGTAGACAAGCAGTTTCTTCGGGATGCAGCCGCGCAGCACGCAGGTGCCGCCGATCTGCTCTTCTTCCGCGATGCCGACGCGTGCGCCGTACGACGCGGACATGCGCGCGAGCCTCACGCCGCCCGAGCCGGCGCCGATGACGAACAGGTCGTAGTCGAAATCCATCGCATCCCCTCATCGCAGTTCGAATGGAGGCACGATAGCAAGATTCGGGAATTCGTGCGGCGCATGGCGCGCACCGCGCGCCCAATAAAAAAGCGGCGAGAGACGAGGCCTCTCGCCGGTCAAACCGGCCGGCGGTTGTGCCATGCGTCACCGATCGACCGCATGCCCGACCTGCCGATTGCGCGGCACCGGTCCGCCCGGGCGCGCGAAGGGCGCGCCCGCGGCCGGACCGGCCGCCATGCTCATGCCTGCGACGTGTCGCTGCCGTCCGTCGCCTGCGTATCGTCCGCCGCCTGTTCGGGCTTCTCTTCCTTCTTCTCGAGCATGCCTTCGATCGCCTCGGCGCCCTTGAAACCGGCGACGGCCGCGGCCGCCTTGGTCAGCAGGCCCGCGTCCGGATCCAGCTTTTCCGCGCCTTCGACGGCGGCGATCGCGCCGGCGATTTCACCCACGGTGTTCAGGATACCCATCGTCATCCCCTTTCAAGAAAATCGTGAGCGCATCGTCCCACGAAAGAAACCGGCGGACCGCGTTTGTCATCGCCGGATACACAAGTTACGCACCAAGCCGGCAGCGCACGTCGCGCGCCACCGGAACGACGCACGCGCACGCCTGACGGCATGCCACGAGCGATGCACGCAGCGTAGCGGAAAGCGTGCGCGCGCACTGTAAAAGTATGTTCTGGATTGCCGACGGATCGCTTACGGCGCGGGACTTCCGCAATGGAGCGTCTGCCGAATAGTCGGGTGTGCGTATGAAGGTCGCGCGACGAAAAAAAAAGAGGCGCCTTGCGGAGCCTCTTCGATGCGCGCCGGACGGAGCCGGCGCATGCGTTCCGGCGTTCGTCAGAAGATATTGCGCAGGCCGATCGCGATGCCCGTCTGGTTGCTGCGGCCGGGCAGCTCGACGTTCGCCGCGCCGTTCGTCTTGTTGAAGTCGACGGTGCCGTAGATCTCGGTGCGCTTGCTCAGCGCGTATTCGGCGATGCCGACGATCGCGTAGCGGTTGCCGCTCGCGAGCGTGCCGTTCGTGGTCATCGCGTTGCGCATGTGGTCGTAGTAGAACGCGCCCGTCAGCGTCAGCGGCGTGCTGACCTGCCAGCTCACGCCCGCGAACGGGCCGTCGTCGATGCGGCCCGTGCCCTTCGCGACCGGAATCGTCTGCTGCGCGAGCAGGCTGTCGACGAAGCCCGTGTCGTCCTTCGAGCGCAGGTAGCCCGCGTAGATCTTCGCCTTGCTGAACGCGTACACGACGTTCGCGTGGTAGATCGTCTGCTTGCGCGCCGAGTTGTCGCTGTTCTGCTGCGCGCCGGCCGCGATGCTGAGCGGGCCCATCACGTACGACAGCGACACGCCCCATGCATTGCCCTTGCCGAGCGAGCCCGGAATCTGGCCCGAGAAGCCGCCGGCGCCGGTCGATTCGTAATTCGTGCCGGTCGAGTACATCGCCTTCGCCGTCAGGCCCTCGAACTTGCCCGTGTACTTGATCTGGTTGTCCGCATACAGGCCGGCGCCGAGTGCGACCGGCAGCCATGCGTTTTCGAGGTAGTTGCCGACGGTGAGCGGATCGTAGGTGTCCGACAGCAGGTCGAACAGCGGCGTCTTCTGGCGGCCGAGGGTCACCGTGCCGTACGGGCTCTGCAGGCCGACGTACGCGGCGCGGTTGAACAGGCGGCCGCTGTCGGCGAACGCGCCGTTCTGCAGGTTCACGCCGCTCTCGAGGTTGAACACGGCCTTCAGGCCGCCGCCGAGGTCTTCCGTGCCGTAGATGCCGAAGCGGCTGTTCGTGATCGCGCCGTTGGTCATCGACAGCAGGCCGTCGTTCTTCGCGTTGGCGTTGGTCAGGTAACGGATGCTGGCGTCGGCGACGCCCCAGAGCGTGACCGAGCTTTGTGCCGATGCGTACTGGCTGGCGAAGGCCAGCGCCGCGCCCCCTGCGATGACTGCGAGTCGGGTGGTCTGCTTCATGAGCTTTCCTTTTTTAGGTGTCTCCATTCATGACCGGCCGCGTGCGCAGCCGGGTGGCGATCGCGAACGTTCATGGCGAGCGCGATGTGGGCTGAATCATAAGACGAGTCCGAACGCTGAAAGAAATTGAAATACGCGGCAATCGCGCGATTGTCGTCCGGGAACAACGTTTCCCGCGCCGGGCCTCGCTCGCACGGCGGCGGGAGGGCGCGCGACGGCGCCGGCGGGCACGCGCGGCGCTGTAAGGTTCGTCGATGGTGCGGCGCGCTCACGCGGATCGCGGCCGAGATGGTCGGTGCGGTGCGCTCACCCGGATCGGGGCGAAATGGTCGGTGCGGTTGGTGCGGTCGCGGCAGTCGCGGCAGTCGGGGCAGTCGGGGCAGTCGGGGCAGTCGGGGCAGTCGGGCAGTCGGGCAGTCGGGCAGTCGAGCAGTCGAGCAGTCGAGCAGTCGAGCAGTCGAGCAGTCGAGCAGTCGAGCAGTCGAGCAGTCGAGCAGTCGAGCAGTCGGGGCGGTCGGAGCGGCGGCCTGCCGCTTGCCCCGCCTGCCCTGCCGTCAGACCGTTTGCGTCGCCCCGTCGTTGCCGTTGCCCGCGTCGCCGTTGCCGCCCGCGTCGCCCGCACCGCCGTTGCCCGCGCGACGCCATGCACGTCGCACGATCTCCGCGAATGCACCGACGAGCAGCAGCACGGCGCCCCACAGCGCGATGTCCGGCGCGAGCCGCGTCACGAGCCCGCCGATCACCGCGCCGGCCAGGAAACAGAAGCTGATCGTCGCGAGCAGCGCCGAATCGTGCAGCGCCCCCGCGTCGTAGCGCGGGATCAGCCCGACGAACAGCTTCTGCGCGGCGCGCCGCAGGTTGCCGGTCGTCATCACCGACGTGTACGACAGTTCCTCGAGATGGGTGAACGACAGCGTCTGCAATGTCGCGACGAACGAGATGCCCGGAATCAGCCACGCGCTCGACGCGCCGACGAGGCCGCTCGCGGCGACGCCGAGGAACGCGATTTCGACGATGAGGCTCACGAACGCCGTATGCCGCATCCAGCCGCGCTGCGCGGCGAGGCCGAGCAGGTGCGCGACGAACACCGCGATCACGAAGCCGCCGAGCGGCGGCACGTGATGCAGCGCGGCGGCCCATTCGCCGGCCGACAGGTTGATGCCGAGCAGCGCGACGTTGCCGGTCATCGTGTTCGCGAACACGTGGCCGTGGCCGACGTACGTGTACGCGTCGAGATAGCCGCCGGACAGCGTCAGCAATGCGGCGACAGTGAGATTGCGGCTGGCGCCGTCGAGATCCATCGATCCTCCGTGGTACGCGCCGCACCGCCGCGCGCGGCGGGCGGTGCGAATGTCGGTCGTGCCGGCAGGCGCGCCACCGGCACTGCGCGGCCGGGCTTCGCCGCATGCCGCGCGTCAATATGATGTTCGCCGTCGGGTACGCGCGAGCGCCGCGCATCGCAGCCGGCCGAAGCGTGTCGACCGCACGATTTCCGCCGCCGCGAGACCGGCCGAGTATACCGGGCCGACCGGCGCCGGCGCGGCCACGCGCGCCGCGCCGCCCTTCTTCACCGGGCCGTCGAATGACACTCGCGAAGTTCTTCCTGCGCTACCCGGCCATCCCGTTCGCCGCGATCGCGCTGGTGGCCGTCTGGACGTTCAACCGCGAATCGGCCGAGATCGATGCGCGCCAGTACGCGGCGCTGGTGGCCGCATATCCGTCGTTCACGCCGAAGCTGAAGCACGAGGTGGCCGACGCATTGCGCGGCGGCAGGCTTGCGAAGCCGCTCACTGCCCGATGCCCGTGAGCCCGATCAGCGCGCCGCCCGCGAGCAGCCACAGCGGATGGATGCGCGTGCGCCACGCCAGCACCGCGCACGCGGCCGTGATACCCCACTGGATCGCGGTGCGGTTCGACGCCTCGGAAATCAGCACCGCACTCGCCGCGACGAGCCCGGCCGTCACCGGCATCATCCCCTGCTGCACGTAGCGGCGCCACGGCCGGTCGCGAAAGCGCTCCCACGCATGCAGCGCGAGCACGGTGACGATCGACGACGGCCCGAACTTCGCGAGCGACGCGACGAGCAGCCCGGCCCAGCCGGCCACGTGCCAGCCGACCAGCGACACGATCATCATGTTCGGCCCCGGCGCCGCCTGGGCCAGCGCGAACAGCGCGGTGAACTCGTGCGCGCTCATCCAGTGATGCACGTCGACGACCTGCCGCTGCATCTCCGGCAGGATCGTGTTGCCACCGCCGAACGCGAGCAGCGACAACTGGCTGAAGATCGTCGCGATGGCGATCAGCGTGTCGCTCATGGCCGGCCCTCCCGTTGCGAATCGGGCGAGTCGGACGTGCCTGGCGCGGCGGCCGGCGCCGGCCGCGGCGTGCCCGCGTCGCGGCGGCGCGACGCGAGCCAGATGCTGACGGGCGTCAGCACGAGCATCGTGGTCAGCAACGGTATGCGCAGCACCGCAATCGCGACGAACGCGACGACCGCAATCGCCGCGGCCGTGCGCGGCGCCCGCAGCAGCGGCTTCGCGACCTTCACGGCCATCGCGACGAGCAGGCCGGCCGCCGCGGCGGCGAGCCCCGCGAACAGGTGCTGCACGCGCGGATCGCTCTGGGTCTTCGCGTACAGCACGCCGAGCGCGACGACGACGAGCGTCGGGCCCGCGATCAGCCCGAGAATGCCGGCGAACGCGCCGGCGACGCCGCGAAAGCGCATGCCGACGGCGACCGACAGATTGATCACGTTGCCGCCCGGCAGGAACTGGCACAGGCCGAGCAGATCGGTGAATTCGTCGGCGGAGAGCCACTTGCGCTCGTCGACGATCGTGCGCCGCGCGAACGGCAACGCGCCGCCGAACGACATCAGGCCGAGCGACAGGAAACCGGTGAACAGCTCGGCGAGGCCGACGCCGCGAGGGGACGCGGCAGGCGGCGGGGAGGCAGGCGGCAAGGCGGATTGCATGGGGCTCCTCATCAAACGGTGAATCGAGGTTACCGCCGTTCGGGATTCCGGCAAAACGATTTTATCGGCGCGCCCTTGTGATCTAGAATCACAAGCATGGCACGCGATCTCCCGCCCTTTTCCGCGCTTCGGGCCTTTGAAGCCGCGGCACGACATGAAAGCTTCAGCGCCGCCGGCGACGAGCTGCATGTGACTCACGGTGCCATCAGCCGGCAGATCGCCGGGTTCGAGACGTGGCTCGGCAAGCCGGTGTTCCACCGTTACGGCAAGCGCGTGAAGCTCACCGACGAAGGCCGCCGCTACCTGGACACCGTGCGCGCGGCGTTCGACAGCATCGCGCACGCGACCGAGCAGTTGCGCCACACCGGCGCGGCGCGCGTGCTGCGCATCAACGCGCTGCCGACCTTCGCGATGAAATGGCTGCTGCCGCGGCTGTCGCGGTTCCAGCGCGACGTGCCGAACGTCGAGCTGAAGCTGTCGACGTCGAACGCGCCGCTCGACACGCTGAACGGCTTCGACGTCGCGATCCGCCGCGGCCCCGGCCACTGGCCGAACTGCACGAGCGGCCACTTCCTCGACGAAAGCGTGATTCCGGTGTGCAGCCCGGCACTGCTCAAGCGCGCGCCGATCGCCCGCGCGGACGATCTCGCGCGACACGTGCTGCTGCATTCGGATACGCGGCCGGAAGGCTGGCGCGACTGGTTCGCGGCGGCCGGCGTCGCGATGAAGGCGCGCAAGCGGCAGTCGTTCGACCACTTCTACCTGGCGCTGCAGGCCGCCGTCGACGGGCTCGGCGTCGCGCTCGGCCCGTTGCCGCTGATCGACGACGAGCTCGCGAGCGGGCGTCTGGTGATGCCGCTCGACGGGCCACGCATCGCGACGCGCAGCTACTGGTGGATCACGCCGGGCGCGCCGGCCGACGATCCGCTCGTCGCGCAATTCTGTGCGTGGCTGCAGGGGCAGTCGAATACCGGCGCATGAACGCGCGCCGGCGGGCGGCATTGCACCGCCCGCTGTCGAATCACACCACCGGGCCCGGTTCCTTTTCCTTGCGCAGGATCGCGTACAGGATGATCGCGCCGAAGGTCGCGGTGCCGATCCCGCCGAGCCCGAAGCCGCCGAACTTCAGCGAGAAGTCGCCGGCGCCGAGCACCAGCGTGACGGCCGCGACGATCAGGTTGCGGTTGTCGGAGAAGTCGACCTTGTTGACGACCCAGATCCGCGCGCCCGTCACCGCGATCAGCCCGAACACGACGATCGACACGCCGCCGAGCACGGGGCCCGGGATCGTCTGGATCACCGCGCCGAACTTCGGCGAGAAGCCGAGCCCGATCGCGATCAGCGCGGCGAGCGCGAACACCAGCGTCGAATAGATCCGCGTGACGGCCATCACGCCGATGTTCTCCGCATAGGTGGTCACGCCCGTGCCGCCGACGCTGCCCGACACGATCGTCGCGAGCCCGTCGCCGATGAACGCGCGGCCGACGTAGCGGTCGAGGTTGGTGCCCGTCATCGCGCTGACGGCCTTGATGTGGCCGAGGTTCTCCGCGACCAGGATCACCGCGATCGGCGCGAGCATCAGCATCGCGTGCGGATCGAACACCGGCGCGCGAAAGCTCGGCACGCCGAACCACGCGGCGTGCGCGACGATCGCGAAATCGATCGGCTTGCCGAGGCCCATCCCGTTGGTCGCGATCGCGTAGATCACGTAGGCGATCGCGAGCCCGACGAGGATCAGCAGGCGTTGCATCATCCCGCGCGCGAACACCGCGACGCCGCCGACGCACAGCACCGTGACGAGCGCCATCACCGATTCGAAGGTCGAGCCCGACACGCCCTTGACCGCGATCGGCGCGAGGTTCAGCCCGATCACCGCGACCACCGCGCCGGTCACGACGGGCGGCATCAGCGTCTCGATCCAGCGCGTGCCGATCGCCTGCACCAGCGCGCCGAGCGCGACGTACACGACGCCGCACGCGACGATCCCGCCGAGCGCGACCGGAATGTTCGGATTCGGCCCGCTGCCGCCGTAGCCCGTCACCGCGATCACGAGGCCGATGAACGCGAAGCTCGAACCGAGATAGCTCGGCACGCGGCCGCCCACCAGCACGAAGAACAGCAGCGTGCCGATGCCCGACATGAAGATGCACAGGTTCGGGTCGAAGCCCATCAGCAGCGGTGCGAGCACGGTCGAGCCGAACATCGCGACGACGTGCTGCACGCCCATCGCGACCATCTGCGGCCACGCGAGGCGCTCGTCGGGGCCGACCACGCGCGAAGCCGCGCCGGTCGGTCGGACCCGCCAGCGCGGGAAGTAGGAATCGGACATGGGGAAAGCGCTCCTGTCGGTCGTCGGTCGCCGGCTGCCAGGGATGCGCCGGTCTGGAATCTGGCGCGAGTTTACGGAGCGGAAATGGGGCTGGCAAGCGGCCCGGTACGCGGAGTCGGCAAGCGGTGCGCCAGGTACGCAAGCGTCCGCCCGCGCGAGAGAACCGGTGCGCGACCGCGCGGCCCGGCGAAGTGCCCGCCCGGGCGCGATGCGCGCGAGGCAGCGCGCGGCGGCCCGCGCCGGCCGCGAAGTAAGCGTGCGCTCACATCGCGGCCGGCGCGTCGTGCATCAGGGGTTGATGTACTGGAACAGCGACAGGTTCTGCAGCTGCGCGTACGCCTTCTGCGAGCCCGTCAGCGCGTTCTGCATCTGCAGGAACTGGCTGATCGTCGCGACCATGTTGGTGCTCGTCAGGTCGGCGAGGTTGCTGCTGACCTGCAGTGTGTTGGTCTGGTTCACGGCCTGCATCGCCTTGATTTCCTGCTCGCGGCCGCCCACCGACGCCTGCACGGTCAGGACGTTCGTCATCATGTTGTTCAGCTTCGTCGTGCCGGTGGTCATCGCGTTCGCGAGCGCGGTCGCGGCGGCCGTGTTGCTGCTGATCGGCACCTTCAGCGCGGCGATCATCGTGTCGAGCGCCGCGAACACGTCGGTGCCGGCCTGCGGCGCGGGCGTGACCGTGAACGTGTCGCCCGGCGCCGGCTTGCCCGACACGGGCACCGACAGGCCGTTGCCGAGCGCGATCCCGGCGCCGTCCGAATACGGCTGCGCGGGGGTCGTGGTCGGCGGCACGACGGTGTTGTCGGTCACCGTGTACGTGGGCGCGGCGGCCGTGCCGCCGAACGCGATCGTGAACTGGTGCGCGTTGGACGCGGCCGACGGGCTCGTGATCGTCACGCCGCCGATCGTGCCCGTGCCGGTGTTGCCCGTGCCGGCGAGCGGCACCGGCTGGCTGCCGAGCATCGGCACCGACAGGAACACGCTCGCGCCGTTGTCGCCCTGCGCGATCGCACGCGTGTCGGCGATCTGCACCTGGCGCGAGCCGGTGTCGCCGCTGTAGGTCACGCCGCCGCCCGGCGCGTTCGAGAACGGCGCGGTGGCCGTCTTGAAGCCGGCGAACAGGTAGTTGCCCGCGCCGTCGGTCGAGTTCGCGAGCGTCAGCAACTGGTCGCGATAGCCCTGCAATTGCGTCGACAACGCGGAGCGGTCGCTGTCCGACAGCGAGCCGTCGCCGGCCTGGATCACGACCGTATGAATGCTGTTGAGCAGGTTGTTGACGCTGATGAGCGTCTGGTCTTCCTTCTGCAGCGACGACAGCGCGGCGTTCTGGTTCGACGCGTACTGCGACAGCGTCGCCGACGTCATCGACAGCTGCACGGCCTGCGCCGCGCCGAGCGGGTTGTCGGCCGGCGTCGCGAGGCTCACGCCGCTCGAGATCTGCTGGTACAGCTGCGAGAGCTGCGCCTGCTGGTCGCTCATTTGAGCGACGTTCATCTGGTAGAACTGCGCAGTGGAAATCCGCATCGCTTGGAACCCCGAAATCAGTTGAACAGGCCGAGCACGGTCTGGAACAGCGTCGACGCGGTCTGGATCACCTTCGCGTTCGCCTGGTAGAGCTGCTGGTACTGCATCAGGTTGGCCGCTTCCTCGTTCTGGTTCACGCCCGACACCGACTGCTGCGCCTGCGTGATCTGGCCGACCAGCGCGGTCTGCGCGGCGCTCGACGACTTCAGCTGGCTCGCCGTGTTGCCGATGCCGTTCACGTAGTTCGCGTACGCGCCCGTCAGCGTGGTCGAGCCGTTGCCGAACGCCGTCGAGTTGACGAGCTTCGACAGCGCGAGCGCGTTGCTGCCGTCGTTCGTGCCGCCCGTGTTCGGCGCGACCTTGAACGTGTCGCCCACCGCCGGCGTGCCGGACACCGTGACCGTGACGCCCGCCGTCAGCGTGATCGGCGAGCCGGACTGGTACGGCTGCGCGGTGCTGGTCGTCGGCGGCACGGCCGTATTGTCGGTGACCGTGTAGGTCGGCGCGGCCGCGGTGCCGCCCATCGTGATCGTGTAGTTGTGCGCGTTGGCCGCGGCCGTCGCGCTCGTGACCGACAGCCCGCCGATCGTGCCGTTGCCGGTGTTGGTCGTGGTGGCCGACGGCACGTACGGCGCGGCCGCCGCGATCGCGGAGCCGCTCGACGTCGCGAGGCCGAAGCCGTTCAGCGCGCCGCGCGTCGGCTGCACGGTGAACTTGTCGCCGGCGCTCATCGAGCCGGACGAGAACGAGAAGTTCAGCCCGCCGATCGATGCCGGCATCGACGTCGACGTGCCGACCACCGTGCCGCTCGCGCGGTCGGTCAGCGTGTAGTTCGTGCCGTCGTACGCGAGCGTGTAGTCGCTGGTGGTCGGCTGCGCGGCGTTCGCGAACGACACGGACAGCGCCGCGTTGCCGGTATTGCCCTGGTTCGCGTAGGTGATCGGCGCGCCGGTCGAAAACAGGTTGCCGCCCACCTTGCCCGACAGGTCGATGCCGAGCGCGTTCTGCGCGTTGACCTGCGCGGCGAAGCTGGTCGCGATCGCGCCGAGCTGGGCCTCGGCCGGGTCGAGCGTCTGGCTGCGGAACGCGAGCAGGCCGCCGAGCGTGCCGCCCGACAGCGACGCGTCGGACAGGAACTGGTTCGGCCCCTGCGGATTCGCGCCGGCGATGCCCTGCGATACGACGGTCAGCTCGCTCGGATCGGACGGCGACGTGACGGTCGCGAGCTGGTAGCTCTTGTCCGCGACGACGAGCGGCGTGCCGCCCGACATGAACACGCTGTAGCCGTCGCTGCTGCGCACCACCTGCACGCCCGCGAGATTCGACAGGTTCGACACCGCGAGGTCGCGCTGGTCCATCAGCTGGTTCGGCGGCTGGCCCTGGCTGCTCGCCGCGGCGATCTGCTGGTTCAGTTGCGCGATCTGCGCGGTGTACGCGTTGATCTGCGTGACGGTGCTCGTGAGCTGCGTGTTCACGCTCTGGCGCAGCGCGTCGTACTGCTGGCCGGCCGCCGTGATCTGGTTCGCGAGCGTCTGCGCATTGCTCATCGCGGTCTGCCGCACCGACGAGTCGGACGCGCTGTTCGCGACGTTCTGCATGCCGGTGAAGTAGCTCGTGATCGCGGTCGAGATGCCGGCCGTCGGGCTGCCGATGTAGTTGTTCAGCTGCGTGACGAGCGAGTACCACGTCGACAGCGCGCCGCCCTGCGTCTGCGCGCCGTTCAGCTGGTCGCTCAGGTACTGGCTGTACTGCCGCTGCACGGTGACGGTGTTCACGCCCTGCGGCATGTAGCCGCTGCTGGTGTACTGCCCGCTTGCCTCGGCATAGACGGGGCGTTCGACCGAATAGCCCGGCGTCGCGGCGTTGCTGATGTTCTGGCCGGTCGTCGTGAGGCCCCAGAGCGCGGCATTCAGGCCGCTGACGCCGAGGTTCATGAGTGTGTTGGACATGCGCGATCCTGATGAGCCGGCCGCGCTGCGGCCGCCGGGTTGCGTGACTCCCGGTATAACGGCCGCGGATCGAAAAAATTGAGGAGAAAATGCACGCGCGACGCACGGGCGTGCGGCGCCGCTCGAAGCGGCCGGCGGGCGCGCCGGCGCTGCTGCGCGGGCGGCCCGTGGCGGGCCGCCCGCCGGGTGCGCGTCAGGCCCGCGCGAGCGAGCGGCGCTTCATTTCGAGCTGCGTGATGAGCCGCTGCAGCGTGTTCTCCGCGCTGCCCGGCAGCGACATGTAGCGAAAGCCGAGCTGGTAGCGCCGCGACCCGTTCGGCATCTGCGTCGAACGCTGCGACACCAGCTGCAGGTCGAGCGACAGCTTGCCGTGGCCGGTCAGCTCGAGCTCGACGTCCGGCAGCAGCGTGCCGACCTCGAGCGCCTCGACGCGCTCGTCGGCCGTGCGCAGCCCCACGCCGCCGAGCGACAGGTTATGCACTTCGAACAGGAAGCTTTCGCCGTCCGGCAGCTTGCCGCGGCACAGGAACGGATCGACGATCGGCGCGTCGACGCGGAAATATTCGCGGCGCTGGATGCAGACCAGCACGTCGGGGAAATCGGCGACGAACGCGGGCAGCCCCTCGTAGCGCGTCTCGCGCGGCGTGCCCGTGGCGAATTCGACGCGCACGCCCTCCGGCGCGGCCGCGAACGTGCAGTGCGACGCGCCGAGGATGCCGGCGTTCTGCTCGGACAGCGCGCCCCAGTCGAACGTGAACGTCCGCGCGCCGACGTCGACCTCGAGCAGACGCGTGACGAGCTGACCGCCCGGGTACTGGACGGTCAGGAAATCGCCGCGATTCACGAGGTTGCGCAGTTGCACGCCGATTTCCAGCGGATTGCGGCGGGCATAGTCGGGCCCGGAGTGGCCTGCATCCAGGCTGGGGTCCGTCGACGTTTCGATATTCATGGCTAGCCGGTCTTTCTTGTCATGGGCGCCCGGGGCAACCGGTGCGCGATAAAACCGGGCCAGAACGGGGGCCCGGTCGCAGGTCTCTCACACTTAGCGGCAGTGCTGACCGAAAGTTTAGATCGAAACGGCGATTTATTTCGCGCAAACGTTGAAACCGCGCGCGGCGGGGTGCCGGGCGCGGTCCGAAGGGGCGAACCGGTGGCGGGCGGGCCGGTCAGCCGATCTGCTGCATGATCGAGATCAGCTTCTTCGCGTAATTGGGGTCGGTTGCGTAGCCGGCCTTCTGCATGCCGTGCGCGAAGCCTTCGACGCTGCGGCTCGCGCTCAGCACGCCCGCGTAGCGCGGATTGTTCTTCAGCAGGTTCGCGTAATCGGTCATCGCGTGCTCGTACGAGTCGTACGCGCGGAACTTCGCGACCACGCGGCGCGGCGTGCCGTTCACGTACTCGGTGGTCAGCGCCGACACGGTGCGGCCGGTCCAGCCCTTGTTCGCCTTGATGCCGAACACGTTGTAGCTGGTCGAGCCGTCCGCCGCGCGGATCTCGCGCTTGCCCCAGCCCGATTCGAGCGCGGCCTGGCCGACGATGAAACGCGCCGGGATGCCGGTCGTCGCACTGGCCGCCTGCGCGGGGGCCGCGAGCCGGTCGACGAACGCGTCCGCGTCCTGCACGCCGCTCGCGCCCTTCAGCGGCGGCGTCAGCGCGCTGCCGGCCGAATAGCCGCGCGCGCCGGCGAGCCCGCCGTTGTTCGCCGCGTTCGCATACGCCTTGGCCATCGCGTTCATCGCGGCGAGGCTGCCTTCGTTGCCGGCCGTGCCGAGGCCGCCGGCGCCCAGGCCGCCCGCGCCGACGTCGGCCGCCGTGTCGCTGCCCGCGCCGGCGCCCGCATTGCGCAGCAACTGCTTCATCAGCGCGTCGGCGACGCCGATCCCGCGCGTCGACATCTGTTGCGCGAGCTGCTGGTCGAGCATCGACGTGTACATCTTCGACGTATGCGAATCGAACAGCCCGCCGTCGGGCGACGCGTCGCGCATGCTCTTGAGCATCATCTGCGTGAACATCGCGTCGAACTGGCCGGCCACCGCCTTCGCGCCGGCCTGCGGCGACTGCTTCGCCTGCGCGCGCAGCGCATCGAAACCCTGCACGTCGAGCGCGAAGCGCTGCGTGAGGTCGTTTGCGTTGGGGAGCGTGGCTGCCATTTAGATGATCTCCAGATCGGCGCGCAGCGCGCCGGCCGCCTTCATCGCCTGCAGGATCGACATCAGGTCCGCGGGCGTCGCGCCGAGCGTGTTCAGCGCCTTCACGACGTCGGCGAGATTCGCGCCGGCCGTCACCATCTTCAGCGCGCCGTTGTCCTGCTTGAGCTGGATCTGCGACTGCTGCGCCACCACCGTCTGCCCGTTCGAGAACGGCCCCGGCTGCGACACCACCGGCTGCGTGTTGACGACCACCGACAGGTTGCCGTGCGCGACCGCGCAGCTTTGCAGCGTGACCATCTGGTTCATCACGATCGAGCCGGTGCGCGCGTTCAGGATCACCTTCGCGGCGGCCTTGTCCGGGCTCACGTCGAGGTTCTGCAGCCGCGCCATGAACGCGACCTGCTGCGCGGAGTCGGCCGGCGCCGCGAGCTGGATCGTGCGGCCGTCGAGCGCCGTCGCGGTGCCCGGGCCGAAGCTCGAATTGACCGCGGACACGATCCGCTGCGCGGTGCCGTAATCCATGTCGTTCAGTTGCAGTTGCAGCACGCCGTTCATCTGCGCGATCGCGTTCGGCACCGCACGCTCGACGATCGCGCCGCCGACGATCCGGCCGGCCGCGAGCTGGTTCACCTGCACGCGGCTGCCGTTCGCGCTCGCGCCCGCGCCGCCGACGGCCATGTTGCCCTGCGCGAGCGCATACACCTGCCCGTCCGCGCCCTTCAGCGGCGTGAGCAGCAGCGTGCCGCCGCGCAGGCTCTTCGCGTTGCCGAGCGACGACACGGTCACGTCGAGCGCCTCGCCCGGCCGCGCGAACGGCGGCAGCGTGGCCGTCACCATCACGGCCGCGACGTTCTTCAACTGCATGTTGTTCAGCGACGACGGGCCGCCGTTGGCCGAACCGTTGTTGATCGAGATGCCGAGGTTCGCGAGCATGTTCGCGAGCGTCTGCGTCGTGAACGGCGTCTGCATCGTCTGGTCGCCCGTGCCGTCGAGGCCGACGACGAGGCCATAGCCGATCAGCGGGTTGTCGCGCACGCCCTGGATCTGCGCGAGATCCTTCAGGCGCTCCGCGTGCGCGGGCGCGGCGCCGAGCACGCAGGCGGCCGCGAACGCGACGGCGAGCCGCGCGGCCGTCTGCGCGCGGGCCGACAGGCGGCCGAACAGGGTCGTCTGCATCGTCGTCACCACGGCGCGATGTTGAGGAAGAAGCGCTGCAGCCAGCCCATCGTCTCGGCTTCGTTGATGTAGCCCTTCGACGAGTATTCGATCTTCGCGTCGGCGACCTGCGTCGAATAGACCGAGTTCGCGCCCGAGATCGTGTTCGGGTTGACGACCCCCGAGAAGCGCACGAATTCGTTGCCCTGGTTGATCAGCATCTGCTTCTCGCCGCTCACCACGAGGTTGCCGTTCGGCAGCACGTTGGTGACGGTCACCGTGATCGTGCCGTTGAACGTGTTCGCCGCGCTCGCGCCGCCGGTGGCCGCGAACTTGTTCGCGCCGGTGGCCGACAGGTTCGCCTTCGCGAACAGCCCGCCGAGGAAGCCGGCCGTCGGCACGTTGAAGTCGGTGTTGCCCTGCCGGTTCGTGTTCGCGCCCGACGACTTCGTCGCGTTGATGTTCTCCGCGATCATGATCGTCAGGATGTCGCCGACGTTGCGCGGCCGCTGATCCTCGAACAGCGGCCGGCCCGCGTAGCCGGGGTTGTAGATCGAGCCGGGCGCCTGCATCGACATCGGCATCGGCGGCTGCGCCGTCATCGGCTGCTGGATGATCGGATCGCGCGGGATCTGCGCGCAACCGGCGAGCGCCGCCACCGCGACCGCGCAGGCGGCGCGGACGGTGGCTGACGAGGGGAGGCGAACCTGCTTCATGGCGACGACGGGACGTTCCGGTTAGCTCTTCATCTGCGTGACGGTCTGCAGCATCTGGTCGGACGTCGTCACGGCCTTGCTGTTGATCTCGTACGCACGCTGGGTCTGGATCATGTTGACGAGTTCCTGCACGACGTTCACGTTCGACGCCTCGACGTAGCCCTGGTTGAGCACGCCCGCGCCGTTCAGCCCCGGCTGCGACACGTTCGGCGCGCCCGACGACGTCGTTTCCGCGAACAGGTTCTCGCCCTTCGCCTCGAGGCCGGCCGGGTTGATGAAGGTCGCGATCTGCAGCGAGCCGATCTGCACCGCGTTGCTGGAGCCCGGCTGCGTGACCGACACGACGCCGTCCTTGCCGATCGTCAGCGACTGCGCGTTCTGCGGCACGGTGATCGCCGGCAGGACCTGGTAGCCGCTCGACGTGACGAGCTGGCCCTGCGCGTTGGTCTGGAACGACCCGTCGCGCGTGTACGCGTTGGTGCCGTCCGGCATCAGCACCTGGAAGAAGCCCGCGCCGTTGATCGCGACGTCCTTCGAGTTGCCGGTCTGCGTGAGGCCACCCTGCGTGTACAGGCGCTCGGTCGCGACCTGCTGCACGCCGGTGCCGAGCTGCAGGCCCGACGGCAGCTCGGTCTGCTGCGTCGAGTTCGCGCCCGGCTGGCGGATGGTCTGGTACAGCAGATCCTCGAACACCGCGCGCGACGCCTTGAAGCCGTTCGTGCTGGTGTTCGCAAGGTTGTTCGAAATCACGTCCATCTGCGCCTGCTGCGCATTCATGCCGGTGGCGGCGATGTAGAGCGAACGGTTCATGTTGAATCTTCTCCTGTAGCGAGGGCCTGGCCGCTCAGCTGAAGTTGAGCAGCTGGTTCGCCGTCTGCTCGTTCTGGTCGGCGGTCTGGATCAGCTTCGACTGAAGCTGGAACGCGCGCGCGTTGTCGATCATCGCGACCATCGCGGTCACCGGATTCACGTTGCTGCCTTCGAGCGAATTCGGCGTGACGACCACGTTCGGGTCGACGTCGGCCGGATTGCCGTCGGCGGTGCGGAACAGCCCGTCGTTGCCGCGCGTGAGCGTGGCCGGATCGGGGTTCACGAGCTTCATCTGGTCGACGATCGCGACCGCCGTCGGCGGGTCGCCCGGCATCAGCGCGGACACCGTGCCGTCCTTGCCGATCGTCACTTCCGCGTTCGGCGGCACCGAGATCGGGCCGCCGTTGCCGATCACCGGCAGGTTGCTCGCGTTGACGAGCTGGCCGTTTTCGTCGACGTGCAGGTTGCCGGCGCGCGTGTACGCCTCGCTGCCGTCGGCCGTCTGCACCGACAGCCAGCCGGGGCCCTGCACGGCGACGTCGAGCGGATTGCCGGTGCGCGTGATCGGACCCGGCGCGTAATCGGCGCCGGGCGTGGACGACAGCACGTAGGTACGCGTCGTCGCCGGGTCGACGTTGCTGCCGTCGCCGAAATTCATCGGCACCGCGCGATACGTCGCGAGCTGCGCGCGAAAACCCGTCGTCGACGCGTTCGCGAGATTGTTCGCGACGATCGCCTGCTGGTCGAGCGACTGCGACGCGCCCGTCATCGCCGTATAGATCAGTCGGTCCATGGCTGCCGGTTATCCGCGCTTACAGGTTGATGAGCGTCTGGTCGACGGTCTGCTGCGTCTTGATCGTCTGCGCGTTCGCCTGGTAGTTGCGCTGCGCGGTGATCAGGTTGACGAGCTGCGACGTGAGGTCGACGTTCGAGTTCTCGAGCGCGCTGCCCTGCAGCGTGCCGTGGTTCGTGCTGCCCGGCGCCGAGATCTGCGGCACGCCCGACGCGGCGGATTCCGCGTACTGGTTGCCGCCGAGGTTCACGAGCCCGTTCGGGTTGTTGAAGTTCGCGAGCGCGATCTGGCCGAGCACGGCGGTCTGGCCGTTCGAATAGTTGCCGGTCAGCTTGCCGTCGGTGCCGATCGAGTAGGTCGTCAGCGTGCCGCTCGCGTAGCCGTCCTGCGCGAGGTTGTTCACGCCGTCCTTGCCGCCGTACTGCGTCGTCCCGGTCAGGTCGAGCGTGAGCTGTTGCGGCGTCGCCGAGCCGTCGGTGTTCGGCACGGTGAACTGGAACTGGCCGAGCGATGCGGTCGGCGCGGCCGGCGTGCCGGTCGTCGTGCTCGAGATCGCCCCCGCCGAATTGAACGTGATCGTGCCGAGATCGGTCGTCGCGCCGCCCTGCACGCCCGCGTACGCTTCCCACGTGCCGGCCGCCGACTTCACGAAATACATGTTGACCGCCTGCGAACCGCCGAGCGAGTCGTACACCTGGATCGACGTCGAGTAGTTGTACGTCGTGTTGTCGGTCGCGCTGAACGGCGTCTTGGTCGGCACCGTATCTTGCGAGTTCAGGTTGAACTGGCCGTTGATCCTGGTCGTCGCGGTCGGCGCGATGTTGGTGGTCGGCGCCTGCAGCGGCACGGTCTGCGCGGTGTTGATCACGCCGTTCTTGTCGGCCATGTACCCCATCAGGTTCATGCCCTGCGCGTTGACGATGTAGCCGTTCTTGTCGCGCTGGAACGTGCCGTCGCGCGAGTACGTCGTCACGCCGTTGTTCGACATCTGGAAGAAGCCGTTGCCGTTGATCGCGACGTCGAGCGACGAGTTCGTCGTATTGATCGTGCCCTGGCCGAACTGCTGCTGCACCGAGTTCAGCGACGTGCCGATGCCGATCTGCGTGTTGACCGACGTCGCGACCGAGTTCGCGTACATGTCGGCGAACTGCGCGGTGCTCGACTTGAAGCCGACCGTGTTCGCGTTCGCGATGTTGTTGCCGATCACGTCGAGTGCGTTCGATGCGCCGGCGAGGCCGCTCAGACCCTGTTGATAACCCATTTCGGTCTCCGTTACGAGAAAGCTCGATCAGTTGGTGGTGGTGTCGCCGGACGAGGACGACTTGGTGTTCGGGAAGATCGACGCAACCTGGGTGAGCCCCACCGTCGTGCCGTTCGACAGCACCAGCCCCGCGGTGCCGTCCGCCTGCTTGATCACGCTCTGGACCTGCGACGCGGCCAGCACGGTCGGCGCGTAGGTCTTGCCGTCGGTGCCGGTGTACTGCGCGCTGACCGTGTAGTTGCCGTCCGGCAGCGCGTTGCCGGCCGCGTCGGTCGGGGTCCAGTTGAACGGCACGGTGCCGGCCGACTGCGCGCCCGCGTTGATCGTGTTCACGACGGCGCCCGCCGAGTTCTTCACGGTGATCGTCAGGTTCGACACGCTGCTCGTGAGCGACACGCCGAACGGCGACGCCGCGCCGCTCTTCACCGCGACGCCGTTGCCCGGCGCGAGCACGTTCGTGCCGATCAGCAGCGCGGCCTGCGTCTGCTGGCCGGCCGCGAGCTGTGTCGACAGCGACGTGAGCGACGTGTTCAGTTGCGCGATGCCGCTCACCGTGTTGATCTGCGCGAGCTGCGACGTCATCTGCGAGCTGTCCACCGGGCTCGTCGGATCCTGGTTCTGCAGCTGCGTGACGAGCAGCTTCAGGAACGTCGCCTGCAGGTCGCTCGCCGACGTGCCGTTGGTCGACGACACGTTGTTGGTGTTCATCGTGTCGGTCGGCAGCGTCGACACGCTGGTGCCGTTGCTGCCGATCGTCGTGTTGGAGGAAGTCATCCTGGGTGGCCTTGTGTCGGAACGGTCGGTCCGGGTCTCGGTATGGAAAGGTCGGGCGGCGCGCGGCTTACGAGCCGATCGTCAGCGTCTTGAGCATCAGCGTCTTCGCGGTGTTCAGCGTCTCGACGTTGGCCTGGTACGAGCGCGACGCCGAGATCATGTTCACCATCTCCTGCACCGGATCGACGTTCGGCATCTGCACGTAGCCGTTCGCGTCGGCGGCCGGGTTCGCCGGGTCGTACGTCGATTTCATCGGCGACGGGTCGTCCATCACCTTGGTCACGCGCACGCCGCCCACGCCCTGGCCGGACGCGGTGCGCGCGCCGCCGAGCGGATCGGTCGCGAACACGACCTGCTTGGCCTTGTACGGCTTGCCGTCGGGGCCGGTCGCGCTGTCGGCGTTCGCGAGGTTCGACGCGGTGACGTTCAGGCGCTGCGATTGCGCGGACAGCGCCGAACCGGCGACGCCGAAGATGTTCATCAACGAAGGCATGGAGGCTCCTTGTGCCGGGGTCCGGATTCGGAAACGGCGCTTACGAGTTCGTCGTGATCGCGGCGATCATCGCCTTGATCTGCTGGGTCATCACGGTCATCCCGGTTTCGTAGTGCAGCGCGTTGTTCGCGAACTGCACGCGCTCGACGTCGAGATCGACCGTGTTGCCGTCGAGCGACGGCTGCAACGGCATCCGGTATTGCGCGCGGCCGTAGTCGTCCGACGGGCCGCCGGTCGGGATCAGCTTCGCGGTGCCGGCCATGTGGCCCGGCGCCGTCGACACCATCGACATGCCGCTCGTCACGCCGGCCGGCTGCGCCATCGGCAGTTGCGCGGCATTGCTCGGCGCCAGGCCGCCGCTCGCCTGCTTCAGCGAGCGCGCGAGCGTCGACGCGAAATCGACGTCGCGGGCCTGGTAGCCGGGCGTGTCGGCGTTCGCGATGTTCGACGACAGCAGTTCCTGCCGGTAGGCGCGCACGTCGAGCGCCTGTCGGCCGAACGCGAATTCCGCATCGAGTTTGTCCAGCATGTGTGCGTCTCTCCGTATGAAGCGCTGCACGCCCCCCGCGCCGGATGGCGACCCGAGAGGCTTTTTTCCATGACAGCGATGGTAGGCGCGGGACGCAACCGGCAATCGGACGAATAACGCGGCAAAGCCCCCCTCTATTCATCGTTTGCGCGACGGCCCGGCTCCCTAGAATGCGAATCGGATCAACGGCTTCGAGGACACGGCAATGGCACGCAGCGCATTTCGCGAATACGCCGGACGCGGCACGCGCCTGCGCCGTGCGTTCGCGCTCGCCGCGGCGCTGTGGGCCGCGGTACCGGCCGCGCACGCGGACGACGGGACGATCGTGATTCCCGGCCGCGGCGAGACGGCGGAAACCGCGCTCGCGCATGCCAATGCGGCGAGCGGCGGGCAGTTCGGCGGGAAAGCGGGTACGGGCGCGGATGCGGCCATGGGTGGTGCGGCGGGTATCGCGGCGGGCGGTGCCGGCGGCATGGTCGGCACGGCCGGTGCAGCCGCTGGCGGCGCTTCCGGCATGCCCGGCGCCGTCGGCATGACCGCCAACGGCTACACGGCGCAGCCGGCCGGATCGATGGGGGCGACGAGCGTTCCGGCACCTGCGCCGGTACCGGCGCCAGCACCACGCCCCGTCTACGCCGCAGCCCGCGCGACTGCCGCAAACGCCGCTTACGGCGCACCGCGCGCCGTCGATCCCGGCGGCGTCGCGACCGTCGTTGCCGGCGCCGGTACCGCCGAATCCGCGTCGAATCCCCGGCAGGCGCTTGCCGCCCGCATCGCCGCGGCGCGCGCCGCTTCGTCCGCGCCGGCCCCGCATGCGCCGGCGGCGGCCGAGCCCGCGGCACCGCCGACGCCGCCCGGCCGGCAAGACCCCGAAACGATCCGGCGCGCGGCGCTCGCGTTCCTGCAGCAGCAGATCGCCGGCCTGCCCGGCAAGACCACCGCGACCGTCACGACCGCCTTTCCGCGTGGGCTCGCCGCGTGCACGACGCTCGAACCGTTCCTGCCGACCGGCGCGCGCCTGTGGGGCCGCACGACGGTCGGCGTGCGCTGCGCGGGCGAGCGGCCGTGGACCGTCTACCTGCAGGCGAAGGTCGCCGTGCAGGCCACCTATTACGTCGCCGCGCGCCAGATCGCGCCCGGCGAGCCGCTGTCCGCGGCCGACCTGGTCGCGCGCGACGGCGACCTGACGGTGCTGCCGCTCGCGGTGATCACCGATCCGGCGCAGGCGATCGGCGCGACCGCGCTCGCGCGCATCTCGGCCGGGCTGCCGCTGCGGCAGGACATGCTGAAGAGCGCGGCGTCGGTGTCGGCGGGCCAGACGGTGCGGGTCGTCGCGGCCGGCCCCGGCTTCACGATTTCGGCCGAGGGCAGCGCGCTCGCGAATGCGGCGCCGGGCCAGTCGGTGCGGGTGCGAATGGCGGCCGGGCAGATCGTCACCGCGATCGTCAAGGACGCCGGCACCGTCGAAATTCCGCTGTAGGGACGGATCGGCCGCAAGAATGTAAAGAATTGTTTATTCGGAGCATTTCGGGCTCGCGATGCTAAAGTTCGGGCCGACCCGGCCGTTATCTGGGTCAAACCGTACAGGAAACCCATCGTGAAGATCGATTCCACTCCGAAACCGAGCCCCCTCGCGCCGACCGGCACCGGCGCGGCCCGTGCGCAGTCCGGCACGGCCCAGTCGTCCGGGCAGGCAGCCGACGCAGGATCGACCGGCGGCGACACGACCGTGAACCTGTCGGGTCTGTCGGGCCAGCTGCGTTCGGTATCCGCGTCGGGCGACGCCGATATCGACACGGGCCTGGTCCAGTCGATCAAGGACGCGCTGAACGACGGCACGCTGACGATCGACGCGAACAAGATTGCCGACGGCGTATTGAACACCGCCCGCGAACTGCTGCAGCAGCAGCGCCCGCAGGGCAGCTAATCCCGGCCTCGTGGCCGGTTCAACCGGTTTGCCGGCGCGCGCAGCACTGCACGCACCGGCGTGACGAGCATGACGCGATGAGAGAAGAGCTGCTGGCCACGGTCAACGACGAACACGCGACGGTCGAAGCGTTCGCGTCCCTGCTCGTCTACGAGGAAAAGGCGCTGACGACGGCCGAGCCGCTCGAGATGCTGCCCGGGATCGTCGAGAAGAAAAGCGAGCTGATCGACCGGCTCGCGCAGCTCGAACGCACGCGCGACACGCAGCTTTCCGCGCTCGGCTTTCCGGCCGGCAAGAAAGGCATGGACCAGGCGGCCGAGCGCGATGCGCGCCTCGCGAGCCGCTGGCAACTGCTGCAACAGGCCGCCGAACGCGCGCGCCAGGCCAATGCGAACAACGGGATGCTGATCCGGATCCGGATGGACTACAACGAGCGCGCGCTCGCGGTGCTGCGCTCGGCGCCCGCGCCGGCCGGCGTGTACGGCCCCGACGGACGCGTCTCGGCGCTGACGCGCTGACGCGCTGACGTCGCGCCGCGCGGCCGCCCGGCGACCGCGCCCCCGCCCTCCCCGTCGTTACAACAGCGGACACGCGGTGACCTGCGTGCCGCGCTCCACGCACAGCCGCTCGTAGTCGCGCAGATACGCGCGCTCGGCGTCGTCCAGCAGGTCGAGATCGATCAGATCCCAGTCGTAGCCGACCGTCACGACGTTCTCGAACGTCACGGTGCCCGGCTGCGCGTCGTCCGGCCGCACGATCACGATGTTCTCGATCCGCACGCCGCCCTTGCCCGGCAGGTAGATCCCCGGCTCGACCGAAATCACCGCATTCGGCACCAGCCCGTACCGCGCGCCCGGCGCGAACCGCACGCCGCCCTCGTGTACGTGAATCCCGACGCCGTGCCCGGTGCCGTGGCCGAAATCGTAGCCATGATCGCGACACACCTGCCGCACCAGCGCATCGACGTCGCCGCCCGTCGCGCTTGCCGGAAAGCGCGCGACGAGGCCCTTGATGCAGGCCTTCAGCGCGACCGTGTAAATCTCGCGCTGCCACGGCTGTGCGACCGTGTCCGGCCGCGTGCGGCGCAGCACCACGCGCGTGCAGTCCGTCGCGAAGCCGGCTTCGTAGTACGCGCCGCTGTCGAGCAGCACGAGTTCGCCTTCGGTCAGCTCGACATCGGCGCTCGCCGCCGTGTAATGCGCGAACGCGCTGTTCGCGCCGTTCGCCGCGATCGACGGAAAGGACAACGCGACCGCCGAGCGTGCGCCGTACGCGTCGTTGATCGTGCGTGCGAGGTCGTACTCGGTGTGGCGCACGCCCGGCTCGCCGGTCTTCGCCCAGCGCATCGTCTCGGCGATCGCCGCGCAGCTGCGCGCGAACGCGTCGCGAACGCGCTCGAGCACCGCCGGCGTCTTGCTCGCCCGCATCGCTTCGACCGGGTTGAAATCGGCATGCCGCGCGTGCGGCCACACCCGCTTCACCGCGTCGACGAGCGCGCAGTTCACCGATTCGAAGCCATAGCACACGTGCTCGACCGCGAACTGCGCGAGGAAGCGCTCGAGCGCGGCGACGTCGCGGCGGATCACGTGCAGCGCCGGATACGAAGCGAGCGCGACCTCGCAGCGGTCGCAGCCTTCCGGCAAGAACAGCGCCACCTGATCGCCGATCGCGAACAGGAAGCCGAGGTGCGACGACGCATTCGGGATGTGATAGCCGCGGCTGTTCAGCAGATACGCGAGATCGTCCGATGCGCAGGTGAAGAACGCGGTCGCGCCGTCCGCCGCGCCGGTATGCGCGGCGAGCTGCCGGTTCAGCGCGTCGAGGTTCTGCGCGACGCTCACGCCGGTCACCGTTGCCGGGATCTCGAAGATCGGCCGCTCGACGTTCCAGCCCGGCAGCGCGATCGCGCGATCGATCTCGCGATCGGCGAGGCTCGCCCAGTCGAGCGACGCGGCCTGCGTCTCATCGAACAGCCGGTCGCGCTGCGCGACGCTGATCCGCCGCGCGTCGTAGCCGACCCGCGCGAGCCGGCTCGCGTGCACGACCAGCCAGTCGGCCATCGCCTGCCAGATCGTCACGTCGATGCCGAGCTTCTCCACCCGCACGCGCGCCGGATCGCACTGCTCGTCGGCCTGGAAGTGATAGCGGCCGTCGACGAACAGCACGAACGGCGGCACGCCGAGCGCCTGCGCGGTCGCCGCGCTCAGGAAGATCCCGCAGCCGGCCGAGCCGTCGAAGCCGGACACCGCGTAGCGCGGGTTGTTGCTGCGCGGCAGGTACTCGGTCACGTATTCGTCCTGCGACGTGATCAGCACCGCGTCGAGTCGCGCGGCATCGAGCAGGCGCGACAGGCCGGCCTGGGTCTCGGCGACGGACGCGTCGTACGGGGGAAGGCCGGAAAAGCTGTATTTCAGTCGATCGATCATCGGATGCCCGTTATTCATTGTTGTCGGCGGCCGGCGGCGCGTCGCGGCATCGCGCCTGCCCGCCCGCGCACGTCGCCGCGGCCCGGGTCGCGCATGGCGCGACGCGCGGCCGGGCCGCGCCGCGCCGCGATTCCGGCGGCCGCCCTCGGGAAATTTTCGTCTCACTTAACTTTGTTTGATGCGCGACAGAATCTAGAGCAGGCCGAAATCGAGGTCAAGCCAAAATTTTCGTAGGACTAAAATCGGCGCGTGGCCTGCGGATCCCGGCACAACGCCGATTCGCGCG
This sequence comes from Burkholderia sp. MSMB1835, assembly GCF_001526365.1. NCBI lineage: Bacteria > Pseudomonadati > Pseudomonadota > Betaproteobacteria > Burkholderiales > Burkholderiaceae > Burkholderia > Burkholderia sp. MSMB1835. Next base: position 54,782 of record NZ_LOYP01000032.1, on the reverse strand, counting down.
GCGATGCCGCGCGGTACAATGCGCCGGCCTCCGCCCCGGCGACCGCCCCGCCGCTGCGCCCGCGCCCCGACTCGTTGCCACGAAAGAGATTCATGGATTCAGACCTCATGCGTATCGGCCAGCGCATTCGCCGCCTGCGCCGGGAAGCGAAGAAGACGCTGCTGGAAGTCGCGACCGAGGCGAACCTGTCGGTCGGGTTCCTGTCGCAAGTCGAGCGCCATCTGACGGGCATCTCGCTGTCGTCGCTCGTCAACGTCGCGAAGGCGCTGGGCGTGCCGCTCGGCACGCTGATCGCGCAGCCGCGCCAGGCGCAGCCCGATTCGCACGAGGGCAGCCGCAAGCCGTACGCGCTCGACGCCGCGTCGCAGTGGTACGAGCGGCTGTCCACCACGTTCGACGGCAGCCAGATCAATGCACTGAAGGTGCAGATGATGGAAGGCTACCGGTCGGAATGGGTCGCGCATGGCGGCGACGAATTCGTGTACGTGCTGGCCGGCCGCATCTGCTACACGGTCGGCAAGAAGAATTACCCGCTGGCGCCCGGCGATTCGCTGCACTTCGACGCGCGCAAGCGGCATCGCGTGGCCAATGTCGGCGACGGGCCGGCCGAGCTGATCACCGTCAGCACGCTGCCGCTGTTCGACGACAGTTCGGCGGAATCCGTGTCCGCGACGGCGGAAATCAGGCAGTCGAAGCCCGGCAAGTCGCGCGCGGGCCGCCGCGCGCCGGCGCCCAAACGGGATGATCGCGACGCTGCCGCGGCACGGCCGTCCAAGGTCGACGCAGCCGACAAGAAGGTATCGGCGAAACCGCGCGCGGCCGCCGGCAAACGCCCGGCGGCCGCGACGCCGGCGCGCAACAAGAAACCGTAACGGCCGACGGGCGCACATGCCGCGCGCGCGGTCGCGCGCCGACTATTCGCCGATCGCGAGCGCCTGCGCGACGGCCTGGATCCGCGCGCGATGCACGGCTTCCTTGATCTTCTCCGTGTCGGCGCCGATGCCGCGCGCGATCGCGCCGGCATCGACGCTGCGCGCGGCCGCGAGCGCGACGCGCAACCGCTCGGCCTGCGGATACGGCTGCGCATCGAGCCCGAGCCGGCCGCGCGCATCCGCTTCGCAGGCTTGCAGCAGCTCGGCGAAGCGCGCCGGCTTGCGCAGCGCGTCGCTGCGCTCGAAGAGCCGCACCAGCGCGGCCGCGCCCATTTCCATCACGCGATGCAGGTTGCCGTGCTCGCGCGCGACCACCAGCGCGAGATCGCGACATTCGTTCGGCACGCGCAGCCGCTCGCACAACGGCTTGAGCAGCTCGACGCTGCGGCTTTCGTGGCCGACGTGGCGCGGCAGCACGTCCGCGGGCGTCGTCCCCTTGCCGAGATCGTGCGTGAGCGCCGCGAAGCGCACCGCCAGCGAATAGCCCTGCTTCGCCGCGTAGTCGACGACCATCATCACGTGCACGCCGGTGTCGACTTCCGGGTGGTAATCGGCGCGCTGCGGCACGCCCCACAGCGCGTTCACCTCGGGCAGGATGCGCGCGAGCGCGCCGCAGTCGCGCAGCACCGCGAACATCCGCGACGGCTTCGCCTCCATCAGCCCGCGCGCGATCTCCTGCCATACGCGTTCGGGCACGAGCGCGTCGACCTCGCCCGCGTCGACCATCCGCCGCATCAGCGCGAGCGTTTCGTTTGCGACCGTGAAATCCGCGAACCGCGCGGCGAAGCGCGCAATGCGCAGGATCCGCACCGGATCCTCGACGAACGCGTCGCTCACGTGCCGGAACACGCGCGCGCGCAGGTCGGCCTGCCCGTCGAACGGATCGATCACCGGGCCGACCAGCGCGCCCTCCGGGCTCACCTCGCGCGCCATCGCGTTGATCGTCAGGTCGCGCCGCGCGAGATCCTCGTCGAGCGTCACGTCCGGCGCGTAATGGAACTGGAAGCCGTGATAGCCGGCCGCCGTCTTGCGCTCGGTACGCGCCAGCGCGTATTCCTCCTGCGTCTGCGGATGCAGGAACACCGGGAAATCCTTGCCGACCGGCCGGAAGCCCTGCGCGGTCATCTGCTCGGGCGTCGCGCCGACCACCACGTAGTCGCGGTCCTGCACCGGCACGCCGAGCAATTCGTCGCGGATCGCTCCGCCCACTGCGTAGATGTTCATGGCTGGGGTTCGTAGTCGGCGATCACGTTGGTTTCGCGGCGCGCGGCATCGATCCACCGCTGTACCGCCGGCAGCGCCGTCACGCGCGCCGCATAGCCGGCCGCCTCCGGCGACAGCGCCGGCGCATACGTGTTGAAGCGCATCACGACGGGCGCATACATCGCATCGGCGATCCCGAATTCGCCGAACAGGAACGGCCCGCCCGATGCCGCGATGCATTCGCTCCACAGCGCGTCGATGCGCGCGACGTCGGCGAGCGCCTCGGGCGTCGCGCCGCGCCCCGGCATCGACGCGCGGATGCTCATGCCCATCTGCGTGCGCAGCGCCGCGAAGCCCGAATGCATCTCGGCGGACACGCAGCGCGCACGCGCACGCGCGAGCGGGTCGGCCGGCCACATCGGGAATTGCGGATAGCGCTCGGCGAGCGTCTCGGCGATCGCGAGCGAATCCCAGATCGCCATGCCGTGATCGTCGATCAGGCACGGCACCTTGCCGGTCGGCGAGTATTCGCGGATGCGCGCGGCCGAGTCGTCGCGGCGCAGCTCGACCACGATCTCGTCGAACGGGATGCCGAAATGCGCGAGCAGCAGCCACGGCCGCATCGACCACGACGAGTAGTTCTTGTCTCCGATGACGAGCTTCATGATGGGGTTCCGAAAAACGCAAAAAAGAAAAAGTCCGACTCGCGGCGCCGCGCGTGCGCTAGCGACGCGAGCGGAACCAGTCGAACCGCGAGCGCCTGGTCGCTTCGCCGAGATACGCGGGCGCAATGCTTTCCAGACTCGCGGGCGAGATCCCGAGTTCCGGCGCGAGCGGCCCCGACAGCACGTTCGGCACCGACATCGTCGCGAGATTGTCGCGCGTGAGCACCGGCTCGCCGGGCAGGCATTCGAACACGCTCGCCTGCAGCCGCGCAAGCGCGTCGGGCAGCCGCACGATGCGTGCCTGCCGGCCGACCAGCGTGCCGCAATAGCGCACCAGTTGCTCGAGCGTGTAGACGGTCGGGCCGCCGAGTTCGTAAGTCTTGCCGTGCGCGGCCGCGAGATCGAGCGTGTTGACGAACGCGCGCACGACATCGCCGACGAATACCGGCTGGAAGCGCGCGTCGGGCATCGCGAGCGGCAGCACGGGCACCGTGCGCTGCAGGTTCGCGAACGTGTTGAGGAATGCGTCGCCCGGGCCGAACACGACCGACGGACGGAAGATCGTCAGCGCGAGCGAATCGGTGGCCGCGACCGCATGCAGCGCGGCTTCGCCGTCGCCCTTCGAGCGCTGGTACATGCTCGCGCCGTGCGAATCGGCGCCGAGCGCGCTCATGTGCAGCACGCGCCGCACGCCGACCTCGACGCATGCCGCGGCCAGCGCGGCCGGCAGCGCGACGTGCGCGCGCTCGAAGCCCGGCCCGTACGGCGTGCCGCGGCCGCCGTGCAGCACGCCGATCAGGTTGATCGCCGCGTGCGCGCCGGCGACGAAGCGCGCGAGCGTGCGCGTATCGAGCGCATCGAGTTCGACGATGTCGACCGGCAGCATCTGCAGATGGCGCGCGTGGTCGCGCCGCCGCGTGCCGATCCGCACGTGCTTGCCGGCCTCGATCAGCGCATTGACGAGCCGGCTGCCGATGAAGCCGGTACCGCCCAGCAGCGCGACGGTCTGGCGATCCATGGTCGGGAGCTCCAAGGGGCTGTTCACGCTAATAACGGGCTTGCGCTGGCCGCCAGAAGGGCCGAGCGCAAGGATTGCGACGCTGCGAATACTCGACGTATTCGCAAGGAGCATGACGCAGCGATCGGCCCTTCTGGCGGCCAGCCCCATTCATGATTTTCTCCGGTCAGGGGAACGAGGCTGGCCGGCCGCATTGCGGCGTCGCGCGTCGCTTGTTTGGCTCGGCCAAACGGCGCGCCTTGCTTCTTGCACTGCAGCCGGCCAGCCTCGTTCGCAAGCCCGTTATTAGCGTGAACAGCCCCTTAAACACTGCCGCGTCTCGCGCGGCAGTTCGTATATCAGGGCGAGATCATGCCTAGACGTTTCTTCAACGACTGCGGTTTGCCCTCGAAGAGCGCCGCGTAGTAGACGGTGTTCGACAGCACGTTCTTCACGTAGTCGCGCGTCTCGTTGAACGGAATCGTCTCCGCGAAGATCGCGCCTTCGACCGGCTGCGTCAACACCTGGCGCCACTGGCGCGGCCGGCCCGGGCCCGCGTTGTAGCCGGCGGTGGCGAGCACCGGCGAGCTGTCGAAGTTGTTGTAGATGTCCGCCAGATACCAGGTGCCGAGCTGGATGTTGGTGTCGATGTCGTGCATCTGCGCACGCGAGATCGTGCCCATGCCGAGCTTCTTCGCGACCATCTGGGCCGTCGCCGGCATCAGCTGCATCAGGCCGCCCGCGCCCACCGACGAACGCGCGCTGATGATGAAGCGCGATTCCTGGCGGATCAGCCCGTACGCCCACTCGACGTCGAGGCCCGTCGATTGCGCGTAGCGCTCGACGGTCGTGCGGTACGGCGACGGATAGCGCAGCGTGAAGTCGTGCTCGGCCTTCGTGCGGTCGGCCGTGTTGACCGTGCGGTCGAGCAGCTCGACGCGCTTGCCGTATTCGGCCGCCGCGAGCAGCTGGCGATCGGTCATCCCGCGCAGCGGCCAGTTCCACTCGCGATTGCCTTCGAGACGCAGGTTCAGCGCGTAGAAACGCTGCGCGAGCGCGAAGCCGGGGATCTTGCCCATCGCATCGATCTCGGCGTCGCTCACCTTCGTGCGCGGCGGGATCGTCGTGCGCTGGCCGAGCTCTTCGCCGGCCAACTGCCCGTAGAAGTTGAACTGGCCGGCGACCTGCTCGAATTCCTGGTTCGCCTGCAGCGTGTCGCCGCTTTGCTTGAGCGCGCGCGCATGCCAGTAGATCCACGCCGGATCGTTGCGCAGCGACGGCGGCATCTGCTCGATCGACCAGCGCACCATCGGCCAGTTGCCGGCGAGCAGCGCGGCGCGCGTGCGCCATTCGTAGCCCGGGTTCGACAGCGGCGCGTTCGCCGATTTCGCATACCAGACCGATGCCATCGGCGAGCGCTTGATCGCGCCCTGGTAGCCGATCGCGCCCCACGCGATCGCCTGTTCCTGCTTGGTCAGCGAAGGCGCGACCGTCGTCAGCATCCCGGCGGCGGCGTCCGGATCGTTGCGCGCCATGCGGCCGAGCGCGATCAGCGCGAGCTGATGCGACGCGGCATCGGGGCCGACGCCGCGCGCGAGATACAGCGGCGGCGCGCTCGTCGCCTGGTCGAAACCGGCCGGGCGCGGGCCGAGCGCATCGACGATCTTGCCGCCGAGCGTCGTGTAGTTCTGCTCGTACGCGAGGCGCGCCTGCTGCCACACGTCGTCGCTCGTGAACTGCTGGTTGACGGCGAGCGCGGTGATCAGGTCGACGCACGCATCGCCGTAGTTCTTCGGCTCGACGAGCAGCGCGCGCGCCGCGTCGGCGACGTTCTCGTTGCGCGCCGCGCGCGATTCGAGCGCATAGCACTTGACCTGCGTGTCGTCGTCGAGCACGAAGCGCTTGTACTGGTCGTCGAAATTGCGCCAGTCGTGGCGCGCGCCGAGCACGAGCAGGTAGTCGTTGCGCAGCCGATCGGCGATCGCCTGGCCGTCGTAGCGCTGCAGGAACGACTGCACGGGCGCGTCCGGCGCATCGACGCGCGCGCGGCCCGTCGAATCGAACAGCTGCGGCTTGATCTGGAAATACTCGACGTAGGACGGAACCGGATAGTTCGGGATCATCGACGCGAGCTGCGCGGCCTTCGCGGCGTCGTTGCGGCGTGCGGCTTCGCGAAGCTGCACGAAGATCTGGTCATCCCCGGGGAGCGTGTCGTCGTTCGGTGCGGCGCACGCGGCCGTGCCCGCGACGAGCGCGCCGGCCGAAAGCATCAGCGCGACCGCGCGATATACTCGAAAAAGGCTGTTCGACATCGTTATGAATGGAGCACGAAGTGAGCGAAAGCATAGCACGCAACCCTGTGCCGAACCCGAAGGTTGCGCTGCGCAAAACGCTGTCCGGCGCCCGTCGCGACGCCGCGTCGCAGCCCGCCGCGAACGCCGCGCTCGACGCGCGGCTGCGCACGCTGCTCGACCGTCTGGCGCCGCGCACGGTCGGGTTCTACTGGCCGCTGCCGGGCGAATTCGATGCGCGCGACGCGGTGCTCGCATGGTGCGCGGCGGGGGCCGGCCGGTGCGCCGCGTTGCCGGTGATCGGCGAGCGTCACACGCCGCTCGCGTTCCACGCGTGGGACACGCATACGCCGATGCGCGAAGGCCATCACCGGATTCCCGAACCGGCGTCGGGAATCGTCGTCGTGCCCGATCTTTTGCTGATTCCGTGCGTGGGATTCGATCCGCAGCGCTACCGGCTCGGCTACGGCGGCGGCTACTACGACCGCACGCTCGCCGCGTGGCCGGGCGACGCGCTGCCCGTGACGGTCGGCATCGCGTACGAAGCGTGCCGCGTCGATGCGCTGCCGGCCGAAGCGCACGATCTTGCGCTGCACTGGATCGTCACCGACGGCGCGCTTTACCCGGCCGCCGGATAATGCCGCTGCGGCCGCAGCGACCGTCGCCGCCGGCCCGCGAGCGCGGCGCGACGCCCGAGCGTTTCCGCGAGCGTTTCCGCAAGCGCTTACAGCGATGCCGCCGCGCGCGCGGCCGTGTCGTAGAGGCCCGATGCGTGGCGCAGCAACTGCGCCGCGTCGCCGATCTGCTCGTTGGTGAGGCCGCTGTCCTTCAGCGTCTCGATCAGGCAGTGCTCGCGGACCTCGCGGTACTTCAGGCACAGGTCGCGGCCCGCGTCGGTCGCGAAGAAGAACACTTCCTTGCCGCTTTTCTCGCTCTTCACGTAGCCGCGGGCGATCAGTTTTTTCAGCGCATAGGTCGCGACGTGCGTATCCTCGATATTGAGCACGAAGCAGATGTCGGCGAGCTTCTTCTTGCGTTCGCGATGGCTGACGTGATGCAGCAGCGAGACCTCGACCGCCGTCATGTCCTTCGCCCCCGCCGCCGACATGCAGCGGACCATCCAGCGGTTGAACGCGTTGCCGGCCATGATGAGCCCGTATTCGAGCTCCGACAGCTCCGCGCTCGAATCGGAAACGAGGTGTTCGGATGACACGATCTTGGTCGCAGGACGCTTCATGGAAAGGCGGCGCAAGCCGGATGACAGGATGTGCCCGAGTGTACGCCAGAAGCCCCGGCCGACGGGCTAGGCAAAAACGCTTATTGATAAGTTGTCGATATTTTGTCGACAATGTGCGCTAACATTGCCGTCCGAACCGTGCCAGTCCGATGACGCAACCCCGCATTTATCCGCTCGGCGATGCCGCCCTCGTCTGCGAGGTGCCGCCGCCCGCCACGCTCGATTGCCAGCGCCGCGTCTGGGCCGTGGCCGAGGCCGCGCGCGCGTGGCCCGACGTGATCGACGTCGTCCCCGGCATGAACAACCTGACCATCGTGTTCGACGCGCTCGCCGCGACGGCCGACTCGCTCACGCCCGCGCTGCGCGACGCGTGGGAGACGGCCGACGTCGAGCACGCGGACGGCCGCGAGGTCGAGATCCCGGTCGAGTACGGCGGGGCCGCCGGCCCCGACCTGGCCGCCGTCGCCGCCCACACGGGCCTGTCGGCCGACGAGGTCGTCGCGCGCCACGCGGCCGGTACCTACGTCGTGTTCTTCGTCGGATTCCAGCCGGGCTTCGCGTATCTCGGCGGCCTCGACGCGTCGCTGCACACGCCGCGCCGCGCGGCGCCGCGCCTGGAGGTGCCGGCCGGCTCGGTCGGCATCGGCGGCGCGCAAACCGGCATCTACCCGGCCACGTCGCCCGGCGGCTGGCAACTGATCGGCCGCACGTCGCAGTCGCTGTTCGATCCGGCGCGGCCGCAGCCGACGCTGCTGCTGCCCGGCGACCGCGTCCGCTTCACCGTTGCGGGAGTCGACCCACGATGACCCAGAGCCACGCACCGGGCACCATCGAGGTCGTGCGGGCCGGCCCGCTGTCGACCGTGCAGGATCTCGGGCGCCGCGGCACGCGCCATCTCGGCGTCGCGCAGGGCGGCGCGCTCGACGGCCTCGCGCTCGAGGTCGGCAACCGGCTCGTCGGCAACCGCCCCGACGCGGCGGCCGTCGAAATCACGATCGGCCCCGCCACGTTCCGCTTCACACGCGCGACGCGCATCGCGATCACCGGCACCGAATTCGGCGCGACGCTCGACGGCAAGCCCGTGTACTCATGGTGGAGCCTGCCGGTCAGCGCCGGGCAGACGCTCGTGCTGCCGGCCGCGAAACGGGGCATGCGCGGCTACCTGTGCATCGCGGGCGGCATCGACGTGCTGCCGATGCTCGGCTCGCGCAGCACCGATCTCGCGTCGCGCTTCGGCGGCCTCGGCGGCCGCGCGCTGCGCGACGGCGACCGGCTCCCGATCGGCGTGCCGCCGGCCGGCGCGGGCTGCCTCGCGGCCGATGCGCCCGAATTCGGCGTGAAGGCGCCGGCGTGGTGCGCGTTCGTGCGCGTCGACGAGCCGCCGCGCCGCCACCGCCCCGCGCACGCGCCGTGGGCGATGCCCGTGCGCGTGCTGCCGGGCCCCGACTACGCGTCGTTCGCGGCCGATTCGCAGCAGGCGTTCTGGGACGAGGAATGGCTCGTCACCGCGAACAGCAACCGGATGGGCTATCGGCTCGCCGGCGCCGAGCTCGTGCGCGAGCGCCCGGTCGAGCTGCTGTCGCACGCGGTGCTGCCCGGCACGATCCAGGTGCCGCCGAACGGCCAGCCGATCGTGCTGATGCACGACGCCCAGACCACCGGCGGCTACCCGAAGATCGGCACGGTGATCCGCGCCGACCTGTGGAAGCTCGCGCAGGCGCGGCTCAACCTGCCGATCCGCTTCGTGCGCACGACGTTCGACGCCGCACGCGCCGCGCTGACCGCAGAACGTGCCTATCTGCGGCAGATCGACGTCGCGATCGAGATGCGCGAGGAATCGCGCCGCCGCGCGCAATCGCGCGCGGCGTGACAATGACTCGAGCAGGACTGGCACTGCGCCCAGGCGGTGCTCCACGCAATCAGTGGATGAGGAACATCATGGAAATCGATCTGAACGCCGATCTCGGCGAAGGATGCGGCTCGGACGAGGCGCTGCTCGACCTCGTCACGTCGGCGAACATCGCATGCGGATGGCATGCAGGCGGCGCGAACGCGATGCGCGACTGCGTGCGCTGGGCCGTGCAGAAAGGCGTGTCGATCGGCGCGCATCCGAGCTTTCACGATCCGGAGAATTTCGGCCGCAAGGAAATGCAGTTGCCGGCCGGCGACATCTACGCGGGCGTGCTGTACCAGCTCGGCGCGCTGTCGGCGATCGCGCAGGCCGAGGGCGGGCGCATCGCGCACGTGAAACCGCACGGCGCGCTGTACAACCAGGCCGCGCGCGACCCGCTGATCGCCGACGCGGTGGTGTCCGCGATCCACGACTTCGATCCGTCGCTCGCGGTGTTCGGGCTCGCCAACAGCGTGTTCATCGCGGCCGCGCGAGATGCGGGGCTCGCGGCGGTGGAGGAAGTGTTCGCCGACCGCGGCTACCGCGCGGACGGCTCGCTCGTGCCGCGCAGCCTGCCCGGCGCGTTGATCGACGACGAAGACGCGGTGCTCGCGCGCACGCTCGACATGGTGCGCAACCGACAGGTGCGCGCATTGAGCGGCGAATGGGTGCCACTCAATGCGCAGACCGTCTGCCTGCATGGCGACGGGCCGCATGCGCTCGCGTTCGCGAAGCGGATCCGCGCGGCGCTGGAGGCGGCGGGGATCGATGTTGTCGCACCGGGAGCGCTGCAGGCGGACGAAGGCGCATAGCGCGATCCTGGCCGTGGCCGTGAGCCGATACCACGGCAACCCCACGAATCATCAACGCGGCTGCGCGCTGCGCTTTTCCCTTTGAAGCTTCAATTCGACCCAAAAACCGTGAGAAATTCCATATTTCGGGAAGAAGGGGTCAGTGATAAGTTAGGTGCCTGAGCGGTTGGCCGGATTGGCCGGTCACTTGTCTCAATTTTATAGGACACCTAATTCATGCGCGTTTTGACGAAGAACGAACTCGATCAGGCCAGCGGCGGGATTACGTGCACGCTCAATCCGAATCCGATCAATCTTTCTGAACTGGCAATGGCAGCGGCATCCGGTGCAATGGTTAGTCCGCACATGGCGCTTATTCTCGCCGGGGCCAATTACGTTTCCCAAAGCTGGATTTGCCGGTTCTGACCTGATCGATAACCGAACGTTCCGGGTTGGGGCAATTTGCCGCCCCGACCCGGCGAGCCGCCAAAAGAGAACTTAAACCAATGAAATTCAGCACTGTCAGGGACATCCTTAAAAAATACTGGGTATACGGTATTTTTCTCGCGCCGCTTGCTCCCCGTTTTGGAGGCGCCTGGAAAGGAATCGTAGCGGCCACGATCGTCAGAACATTGGTATTTTCGATTCCTTATGCAATCGTGCTTCATACATTCTCACCAAAAACACTGTTCGGATGGCCGCTCGCCACCTCGGCCGTTTTTCTCTATTCACTGTGGCTTGAATTCCGCTTGAATCGTAAACACCGACGCTGACGCCGTCCATCGTCACGTGATGTCGCTGCCCTGCGTCCTCGCCCGACGACACCCACCTGCCCCCTCCATTCCGTCTGCGCCCTTTCGCAGACGAATAGCGCCGCCGCATATGCATGCGCATCGACGAACCCCAGACGGTTCGCATCAGTCAATGAACATCAAAGCCATAACTAACGTAGCAAAAAAATTTGCCAAGTACGGCATCTTCATGGGCCCGCTTGCATCCCGCCTGGGCGGCGGATGGATCGGCATCCTGGCAGGCGGTGCCATAAGGGGCCTCGTATTTTCCGTACTATCCGCACTGGCGCTGTACTTGCCGGGCAATTGGGAACTGTTCAAATGGAGCGCGAGTGCCGTAGGTTTCCTCGTGTATTCGCTCTTGCTCGAAATAGACTTGAGCCGGCAAAAACAACGGTGACGTTCGCCAACCAATCGACGCGTGCTTGAATCGTAAAAACCGACGCTGACGTCACACACTATCCGACAGAGCGCTCGCCCAGCGCAAATCCTGCATCCCCGCCCTCATACCCATCGATCACCCCGAGCGCTATCGCCCGCGTAATGGCATGCGTTCGATTCCTGACCTCCAGCGTCCGCATCGCGCTCGCAATGTGATTGTCGACCGTGCCGACCGCCAGACTCAGCGTCGTCGCGATTTCCTTCGTCGAATAGCCGTTACAAAGCAACTGCAGGACATCCCGCTGACGCTCCGTCAACCGCCCGCCTGCTTCGGATTGCGCCGCGATTTCAGGAAATGCCGTGCGACCGTCAAGTATCGACTGCAATGCGCGGCAAAAGACGCCGAGCGGCGTGCTCTTGACAACGTACGCGACCATGCCGAGGCGTTTCGCCTCGACGATCCACGGCGGGCGTGCGGCCGCCGTAACGATTGCGCATCGACCGGCCATACCCGACGCGTGAAACTGTCGTACAAAAGGCAACCCGCCACACGGCATCTCGGGATCCAACAGAATCCGGAACCAGTCGCGCTCGTGTCGGAAAGCGTCGATCGCGGCGCGCGCACTGTGACAGACCGTCACCTCGAGCCGGTTGTCGACGCCGGTGAGCACACGGCCAATCGCCTCTGCGACGATCGGGTGCGCATCGACGACCAGCACCGGCAAGCGCTTGCGTTTTCCGCCGTTCATCCGTCCGTTCCTGTTCGTACCGCGAGGCAGAACGTAGACGGTGCCACCGAGCACGCCGTCAAACAATCGTATACCGTCCATTGCGCCGCCCCCGATGGGCGGCCCGGATTGAGCCGCTGCGCCGGGTCGATGTCGGACAAAGCCGCCGGCGAACATTGGATGGACCATACCGACGGGAAGCGGCCCGTCGGTGCGACGGACATCGGGACACGCACGAAGCGCAGCCGGCGTGATCCACCGCACAAAAGAAAAAAGCGCCCTCGTGGCGCTTTTCCGTTGGCGCAATCGCTGCGGCTTCGCCGTCTGTCGATTCGCCCCCCGAAACCGTCTTTCGACGGTGACCGGAAAACCATTCCGGATTAAAAAACGTCCGCCGCCGCCCGATCACTGCCTTCCCCGGTCAGACGACGGAACGTCGCTTATGTGCAAGTCGGCCCGCATGCATGTGTTGTTCGACGACGATTGGCCCCGCCGTGCATGCAGACTCTCCGCGGCCGGCACGTGCTTCACGTGCCGGCGACGCTCACCCCGCGCTTTATTTCTGCTACCCCGTAGAACTTATCTATTCTTTTCATTTTTTCAACTTGTGGGGTGAAGAATAGATATCGGCCGAACGGGATGTCAATCGTTTTAAACGCTATTTTCCGACGATTCAAGGGTTTTCCTTATCGAGCGACGCCGCCGCGCAGGCGCCGTGGGCCGTGCGCGCGACGTCGATCAAACAGGGGACGATCGATGCGGGCAGGCGGGCGCGATCAGTTCGCGTCGACCCGGTATCCTTGCTGGCGCAACAATTCGAGCACGCCGCGCGGGCCGCCCAGATGCAGCGCGCCGATCGCGACGAACAGCGGCCGGTTCGGCGCGGCGATTGCCGTCATCCGTGCAACGAAGCGCCGGTTGCGCTCGTACACGATCTTGTTGTCGAGCGACGCCGACAGCGCCTTCGAACGCGCGAGCCGCTCGCTCTTCGCGACGGCCCATGCGGAGATCGCATCGGCGTCGCCAATTCGCCACAGCCGGTGCAGCGCCTTGATGTCGTCGGCGTTCTGCGCGGGCGTCTGCACCATGTCCTGCGCGAGCATCTCGCGCTGCTCGGCCAGCGTCAGCCCGGTGAACGCGCGCATCTGCTCGGCGAGCGTCTCGAGCCCGATCACGCGGCCGCCCTTCTTCTTCAGGAACACGTTCTGCAGTTGCGCCTCGGTGCCGTATTCGGTCTGCAGGCCCGCCGACAGCGAATCGTAGGTCTCGACGACGAGCGCCGCGAGCCACGGCCGCATCTTGCGGATCTCGGCGAGCGCGGCCGGATTGCCGCGCAGGCGCGCCGCGAGCCGCTCCCACAGCGGCTCGGGCAGCAGGCGCTGCAGGCACGGGTAGCGGCACACGCCGTACTTCGACACGTCGTCCTGCGATTCGAGCAGGTCGTCGGGCGACAGTTCGAGCGCGAGCGTCGGCGACGCGGCGAGCGCCGCGAGGATGCGCGGCCGGAACGGCTGCGCGCTCGGGTAATCGGACGGATCGCCCGTATGCAGCGTACCGAGCACGTAGAGCGTGACCTTGCCCTTGGTCGCGACGTAGAACGGCATGCGCGCCGGCTGCACGCGCACGGTGCCGCGCGACACCGTGCCGTCCGATCCGGCCGGCGCGTGAAAGCCCGGCAGGCTCATGCCGGGCGGCGGTACCTGCGACGGATGAATCGGCGAAGTCGCCGGCGCACGCCCTTCGGCGCGCGCCGGCTCGACGGGCACCACGACGCTGGCCGCCACGCACGCACCGGCCAGCGCCGCGCCCGTGACGGTGCGCACGCTCCAGCGCCGCGCGTAGCGGTACGCGCGCAGCGCGCGCGCGCTGCCGGCCCCCGCACGGCGCACGCCGGACACGCGCGCCGCCAACGCTTCAGGCATTCTCCTCCCCGACCTCCTCGGCGCGATGGCAGGCCACGCGCCGGCCGTCCACTTCGCGCAATTGCGGCTCCTCTACACGGCACCGCTCGATCGCGTACGGGCAGCGCTGGTGAAACGCGCAGCCCGACGGCGGATTGAGCGGCGACGGCAGCTCGCCCTGCAGCTTGATCTGCACGCGGCGGTCTTCCTCGAAGATCGCCGGCGTCGCCGACATCAGCGCTCGCGTGTACGGATGGCGCGGCCGTGCGTAGATCGTCGCCTTGTCGCCGAGCTCGGCGACGCTGCCGAAATACATCACCATCACGTCGTCGGCGACGTGCTCGACCACCGACAGGTTGTGCGAGATGAACACGTAGCTCGTCTTGAACTGCTCCTGCAGATCCATGAACAGGTTCAGGATCTGCGCCTGGATCGACACGTCGAGCGCCGACACCGGCTCGTCGGCGACGACGATGCGCGGATCGAGGATCATCGCGCGCGCGATCGCGACCCGCTGGCGCTGGCCGCCCGAGAACATGTGCGGATAGCGCTTCGCGTGCTCGGGCCGCAGGCCGACCGTGCGCATGATCTGCGCGATGCGGGCGGCGCGCTCGGCGGCCGTCAGGTTCGCGTTGATCTCGAGCGGCTCGGCGAGCGTCTGCTCGACGGTCTTGCGCGGGTTGAGCGACGCGAACGGGTTCTGGAACACCATCTGCACGCGGCGGCGCAGGTCGGCGATCGTGTCGCGGCTCGCGCCGGCCACGTTCTTGCCGTCGATCGTCAGGCTGCCCGACGTGGGCGTCTCGATCATCGTGAGCTGGCGCGCGAGCGTCGACTTCCCGCAGCCCGACTCGCCGACGACGGCGAGCGTCTTGCCGCGCTTCAGCGAGAACGACACGCCGTTCAGCGCCTTCACCGTGCCCTGCCCGAACATCCCGCGCTTCACCGAATAGTGTTTCGCGAGCCCGTCGGCCACCAGGACGTCCTCGTCGTGCGACACGTGGCGCGTATCGTGGACTGCATTCATCGTGCGCCTCCCGTCAGGTCGAGGTTGGAAACATTGAGCGGCTTGATGCAGCGTGCGCGCATCGCATCGTTGCCGGCCACCAGCGTGTCGAGCGCCGGCCGCGCCTTGCGGCAATCGTCGACGACGTACTTGCAGCGCGGCGCGAACAGGCACCCGGACGGGCGATCATCGCGGCCCGGCACCATGCCCGGCAATGCGGCAAGGCGACGCGCCCCCTGATTGTGCTCGGGAATCGCCGCGAGCAGCGCTTCGGTGTACGGATGATGCGGCGCGCGGAAGATGTCGGGCACGCGGTTGGTCTCGATGATCTCGCCCGCGTACATCACCGCGACGCGATGCGCGACCTCGGATACCACCGCCAGATCGTGCGAGATCAGCACGAGCGCCATCCCGCGCTCCTTCTGCAGCTTCACGAGCAGATCCATGATCTGCGCCTGGATCGTCACGTCGAGCGCGGTGGTCGGCTCGTCGGCGATCAGGAGCTTCGGGTTGCATGCGACGGCCATCGCGATCATCACGCGCTGGTTCATCCCGCCCGACATCTGGTGCGGGAACGACGCGATGCGGTTCTTCGCATCGGGAATGCCGACCTGGTCGAGCAGTTCGAGCGCGCGCCGGTGCAGCGCGTCGCCGCGCAAGCCTTCGTGCAGCTTCAGCACCTCCTTGATCTGGTAGCCGACCGTGTAGCTCGGATTCAGGCTCGTCAGCGCGTCCTGGAACACCATCGCGATGTCCTTGCCGACGATCTTGCGGCGCGCCTTCGGCGACGCCTTCAGCAGGTCGACGCCGTCGAACGTGACCTCGTCGGCCGTCACCTTGCCGGGCGCGTCGATCAGGCCCATCAGCGCCATCATCGTCACGCTCTTGCCCGAGCCCGATTCGCCGACGACGCCCACCACCTCGCCCGGCGCGACCGACAGGTTGATCCGGTCGACCGCTGGCAGGCCGTTGAAGTTCACCGCGAGATTGCGGATAGTCAGTAGATTTTGGGTCATGCCATCCTCCGCCGGGCCGCCCCAAGGAGGATGACCGCCCCCTTGGGGGGCAACGAACGAAGAGAGTGTGGGGGTCGTTTCATATCACGCCATCCGCTTCAGTTTGGGATCGAGCGCGTCGCGCAGCCCGTCGCCGAGCAGGTTGATCGCGAGCACCGAAATCAGGATCGACAGCCCGGGCATCGTCACGATCCACCACGCGTTGTCGATGTAGTCGCGCGCGGACGCGAGCATCGCGCCCCACTCGGCGGTCGGCGGTTGCACGCCGAGGCCGAGGAAGCCGAGCGCGGCCGCATCGAGGATCGCCGACGAGAAGCCGAGCGTCGCCTGCACGATCAGCGGCGCCGTGCAGTTCGGCAGCACCTGCGAGAACATCAGGCGCAGCGTGCCGGCGCCGGCCACGCGCGACGCGGTCACGTATTCCTTCTGCAGCTCGCCGAGCGCCGACGCGCGCGTGAGGCGCACATAGGCCGGCAGCGCGACGATCGCGATCGCGAACATCGTGTTGGTGAGGCCCGGGCCGATGATCGCGACGACCGCGACCGCGAGCAGCAGCGACGGCAGCGCGAGCAGCACGTCCATGATCCGCATCACCGGCGTGTCGGCCCACTTCTGGAAGAACGCGGCGATCAGGCCGAGCACGATGCCGGGGATCAGCGCGAGCACGACCGACACGAAGCCGATCCAGAACGACATCCGCGCGCCGAACATCAGCCGCGAAAGGATGTCGCGGCCCGCTTCGTCGGTGCCGAGGATGAATTGCCAGTTGCCGCCGGCGAGCCACGCGGGCGGGATCTTCACGTAGTCGCGGTATTGCTCGACCGGGCTGTGCGGCGCGATCAGCGGCGCGAGCAGTGCGACGACGATCAGCACGATCACGACGATGCCCGCGCCGACGGCGCCGCGGTTGCGCGAGAAATTGGCCCAGAACTCGCGCAGCGCGAGCGCACGGCCGCCGGCCGGCGCGGATTCGCTCGGCAGGGTATTTTGCAGATTGCTCATGGAATTACCTCGTGTGGCGGATGCGCGGATTCAGCACGCCGTACAGCAGGTCGACGACCAGGTTCACGACGATCACGAGCGTCGCGATCAGCAGGATGCCGCCCTGGACGACCGGATAATCGCGGCGGCCGATCGCATCGATCAGCCACTTGCCGACGCCGGGCCACGAAAAGAGCGTCTCGGTCAGCACGGCGCCCGCAAGCAGCGTGCCGATCTGCAGGCCGATCACGGTGACGACCGGGATCAGCGCATTGCGCAGCGCATGCACGACGACCACGCGCACGGGCGACAGCCCTTTCGCGCGGGCGGTGCGGATGTAGTCCTCGCGCAGCACTTCGAGCATCGACGAGCGCGTCATCCGCGCGATCACCGCGAGCGGGATCGTGCCGAGCACGATCGCGGGCAGGATCAGATGGCTCACCGCCGACTTGAACGAGCCTTCGTCGGGCGCGAGCAGCGCGTCGATCAGCATGAAGCCGGTCGGATGCGGGAAATCGTATTCGACCGCGATGCGCCCCGACACGGGCGTCCAGCCGAGGTACGACGAAAACACCATGATGAGGATCAGCCCCCACCAGAAGATCGGCATCGAGTAGCCGGTGAGCGCGGTGCCCATCACGCCGTGATCGATGACCGAGCCGCGCCGCAGCGCGGCGATCACGCCGGCCGGCAGGCCGACGGCGAGCGCGAACACGAGCGCGCACAGCGACAGTTCGACGGTCGCCGGAAAGCGCGCGAAGAATTCGCCCGCGACGCTCGTGTTGGTGATGATCGACGTGCCGAGGTCGCCGTGCAGCGCCCGGCCGACGTAGTGGAGGTACTGCAGCGGCAGCGGCTCGTCGAGCCCGAGGCGCTTCATCGCCTCTGCGTGCATCGCGGGATCGACGCCGCGCTCGCCCATCATCACTTCGATGGGGTCGCCCGGTATCAGGTGAATCAGCGCAAACGCCAGGATGGTGATACCGATGAAGGTCGGGATCACCATCCCCACGCGGCGCAACACGAATCTGAACATGATGCGTCTCGTATTTTCTTGTGGGAAATGTGCGACCGGCGACGGGAAGCTTTTGGCCTCCCGCCGCCGGATGAGTTAGCCGGTCTTCGCGACAGCTTACGACAGGCGTGTTACTTCACGCTCACCCCGTCGAAGCGGGCATAGCCGAGCGGTTCGATACGCATGTCGACCACGTTCTTGCGCACCGGCTGATAGACCGTCGAGTTCGCGATCGGCGAGAACGGCAGTTGTTGCGCGAAGATCTGCTGCGCCTGCGTATAGAGCTTCGTGCGCGCGTCCTGGCCCGTCGTCGTGCGGCCCTTCTGGACCAGCTCGTCGAACGGCTTGTAGCACCAGTGCGAGAAGTTGTTGCCCTTGATCGCCTCGCAGCCGAGCAGCGTGCCGAGCCAGTTGTCCGGATCGCCGTTGTCGCCCGTCCAGCCGATCAGCATCGTGTCCTGCTCGCCGCCGTGCGCGCGCTTGATGTACTCGCCCCACTCGTACGTGACGATCTTCGCCTTCACGCCGATCTTCGCCCAGTCGGCCTGGATCATTTCGGCCATCAGGCGGGCGTTCGGGTTGTACGCGCGCTGCACCGGCATCGCCCACAGCGTGATCTCGAAGCCGTTCGGATAGCCCGCCTTCGCGAGCAGCGCCTTCGCCTTCGCGGTGTCGTACGCGGCCATCTTCAGGTTCTTGTCGTACGACCATTGGGTCGGCGGCATCGGCGCGGTCGCGGCCTGGCCGGCGCCCTGGTAGACGGACTCGAGGATCGCCTTCTTGTTGATCGCCATGTCGAGCGCCTGACGCACTTCGAGCTTGTCGACCGGCTTGTGCTCGACGTTGTACGCGAGGTAGCCGAGGTTGAAGCCGGCCTGCGACGGCATGTCGACGTTCGAATCGGCCTTCAGCGTCGCGATGTCGGCCGGGCGCGGATAGCTCATCACCTGGCATTCGTTGCGCTTGATCTTCTGCACGCGCACGCCCGGATCCGGCGTGATCGAGAAGATCAGCTTCGACAGCTTCACCGCACCCTTCTTCCAGTAATCAGGATTGCCATCGAAGCGGATCGTCGCGTCCTTCGTGTAGCTGCGGAAGATGAACGGGCCCGTGCCGATCGGCTTCTGGTTGATGTCGGCGGCCTTGCCGGCCTTCATCAGCTGATCCGCATATTCGGCCGACAGGATCGACGCGAATTCCATCGCCATGTTCTGGATGAACGGCGCGTTCGGCTCGGCCAGCGTGAACTTCACGGTGTACGGGTCGACCTTCTCGATCTTCGTGATCAGCTTGTCGAGGCCCATGTCGGTGAAGTACGGGAACGACACCGGGTACGCCTTGCGGAACGCGTTGTTCGGATCGAGCATGCGCTCGAACGAGAACACGACGTCGTCCGCGTTGAACTCGCGCGTCGGCTTGAAGAAGTCGGTCGTGTGGAACTTCACGCCATGGCGCAGGTGGAACGTGTACACCTTGCCGTCGGACGACACGTCCCACTTCTCGGCGAGGCCGGGCTCGACCTTCGTGCCGCCGCGCTCGAATTCGACGAGGCGGTTGTAGACGGTGAACGTGGCGGCGGTGAAATCGACGCCGGTCGTGAATTGCGCGGAATCGAAACCCGCCGGGCTGCCTTCTGAGCAGTAGACGAGCGTTTTGTTCGGGATCTGTGCGAATGCAGAGCCCGCGACGCCGAGCGATGCCGCTGCCACGCCTGCCATGGCGGTAACACGCAGGGTGTGCAACAGACGGTTGTATTCCATGTTTCCTCCAGGTCTCCAGATCGGAACCGGCCCCGCCAGGGGCCGGCGTACGCGGATATTACTTGAGCTAACGATGCGGCAACAAGCTGGAGAAAAAACTCTTCTGGATGCCCGCCGGGTTTTTGCCGATTTTTAGTGTGGGTAAAAAATGCGACAACGCGCGCGAGCGACGATTCCGTTCATTTCGCGGCATGTTTCGTTCGACGACTAAACAATTCGGGTGCGAACACGAAGGGGGCGACGCCCCGTTTCCTCCGCATTCCGCAGCACATCATTGCGTTTTGCGAAACGATTCGATGACCGTCTTCGAATCGTCATGTCGTCACGCCGGCGCATCGAGATCGGCGCTGCGTGCGGGCACGAACGCGACCGCGACGATCGACAGCGCGAGCCCCGCCATCACGTAGTAGGTCGGCGCGAGCGGCGTGCCCGTGACCTTGATCAGCCACGTGACGATGAACTGGCCGAAGCCGCCGAACAGCATCACCGCGACGTTGTACGCGATCGACAGCCCGGTCGAGCGCACGTTGGCCGGGAACAGCTCGGCGATCATCGCGCCGAACGGCCCGTAGTAGCCCGCGAGCGTCACCGACAGCACGGCCTGTACCGCGATCAGCCGCCCGATGCTCGGCGCCGCGTCGAGCCACGCGAACAGCGGATACATCAGCGCGAGCGTCAGCACCAGCGACCACAGCGACAGCCCCTTGCGGCCGATGCGGTCCGACCACGCGCCAGCGACCGGCGACAGCACCATCAGCAGCAGGTTGCCGACGATCACCGCGTAGAACGATTCCGCATAAGGCAGTTTCAGTTGCTTCACCGCGAAGGTCGGCAGATAGCTGATCAGCACGTAGATCGTCACCGTGAGCGCGATCACCGAGCCGAGGCCGCACAGCACCTCGCGCGGGTGGCGCGTGAACACTTCGCCGAGCGTCGCGCGGCGCGCGCTTTGCTGCGCATGCAGGAATGCTTCGGAATCCGCGAGATGGCGGCGGATGTAGAAGCCGATCGGGCCGATCACGAGCCCGAGGATGAACGGCACGCGCCAGCCCCAGCTGCGCAGCGCGTCGTGCGACAGCCCGCGCGTGACGGCCGCGCCGACGAGCGCGCCGATCAATAGCGCGGCCGCCTGGCTCGCCATCTGCCAGCTGCCGTAGAAACCGCGTTTCGAGAACGGCGCGGCTTCGATCAGCAGCGCCGTCGCGCTGCCGAATTCGCCGCCCGCGGAAAAGCCCTGCAGCAGGCGGCCGAGCACGATCAGGAGCGGGCCGCCGATGCCGATCGCCGCATAGGGCGGCGCGATCGCGAGCAGGAAGATGCCGGCCGTCATCAGCAGGATCACGAGCGACAGCGCGGCCTTGCGGCCCGCGCGGTCCGCGTACAGCCCGAACACGATGCCGCCGATCGGACGCATGAAGAACGCGACGCCGAACGTCGCGGTGGTGAGCAGCAGCGACGAGTATTCGCTGGTGGTCGGGAAGAACAGCTCGGCGATCACGACCGTCATGAAGCCGAACACCGTGAAGTCGTACCACTCGAGCGCATTGCCGATCACGGCGGCCACCACCGCGCGCCGGTTCAGCGCACGCTCGGGCCGGGTCGCTTTCGTTGAATTCGCAATCGTCGCCATGCGTGCCTCGTCCTCGTGAATACGTCGTATCGGGCGGTTCGGCGCGCGGCGTGCCGCGGCGCGCTGGTGTGCAGCGAGTGTAGAAAGCGACGGAACCGTTTTCAAGCAATAAAAAACGCCCGCCATCGAACGACGGCGAGCGTGTTGCGGTTTTCGCCACAATGCGGCATCGCACGATGCCGCACGGGCCTCAACCCATCTTCGAGAAAGCGCTGCACCAGCCCTTCGCCGACACCTGCTTGCCGGGGAACGCGCCGCACGGGCCCGAAGCCGAGCCCTTCTTGCCCTGGTACAGCATGCAGGCCGCGCAATCCTGGCCCGCTGCGTATTTCGGGTACTTCGTCTTGTCGACCTTCGTGGCATCGGCCTTGTAGCCGAGCGCCGTCGCGGTCGGATCGGTTTCCGACAGCATCGGCGCGTCGGCCAGCGCTTCGCGCGACAGCGCCAGCGCGGACACGGCGCCAATGCTCGTGATCAGGAAACTCCGACGGGATGTTTTCATGGGGGACTCGCTCCAACGTTATCGGTTTGAAAGCCGTTCTGGCGACGGCGTACGACAGAATAACGCCCAAGCGGATAAATGTGCGCGCCGAAATGCCGGAGATAAGGGATTTCACACGGGCTCGTCCGGCCGGCCCGCGCGGCGGCGGGCCGTGCGTCACGCGCGCGACACCATGTCGCCGACGCGCTGCGCGAGCGCGAGCGCGGCGGTGAGCCCCGGCGACTCGATGCCGAACAGGTTCACGAGCCCGCGCACGCCGTGCTGCGCGGCGCCCTGCACGATGAAGTCGGCCGGCGGCTCGCCGGGCCCCGCGACCTTCGGCCGGATGCCCGCGTACGCCGGCTGCAGCGCACCGTCGGGCAGGCCCGGCCAGAATGCGCGAATCGACGCGTAGAACGCGCCCGCGCGCGCCGGATCGACGTCGTAGCGCAACGCATCGCACCACTCGACGTCCGGGCCGAAGCGCGCCTGCCCGCCGAGATCGAGCGTCAGGTGCACGCCGAGCCCCGCGCGATCGGGCATCGGATAGATCAGGTGCGAGAACGGCGCACGGCGCGACAGGCTGAAATAATTGCCGCGCGCGAGATAGAGCGGCGGCACCCAGCGCGGATCGAGGCCACGCGTGCGGCGCGCGAGCGCCTGCGCGCCGAGGCCCGCGCTGTTGATCACGCAGGCGGCGTCGATCTCGGTCGGCGCGGCGCCGCCGGTGCGCACGATGAAGCGCCCGCCGCGCAGCACGTCGATCGCGTCGACCGGCGCTTGCAGCGCGCACACGGCGCCGTGGCGCTCCGCATCGCCGAGCAGCGCGAGCATCAGCTGGTGGCTGTCGACGATGCCCGTCGACGGCGAGAACAGCGCCTCCACGCATTCGAGCGCGGGCTCGAGCGTCTGCGCCTCGGCGCGCGTGAGCGGCAGCAGGTCGAGCACGCCGTTTTCGGCCGCGCGCGCGGCGATCGCCTTCAACTGCTTCACCTGCGCGGCGCTCGTCGCGACGAGCAGCTTGCCCGTGCGCCGGTGCGGCACGTGATGGGTGTCGCAGAATTCGTACAGCAGGTCGCGCCCGTGCACGCACGTCACCGCCTTCAGCGACCCGCGCGGATAGTAGAGCCCCGCGTGAATCACCTCGCTGTTGCGCGAACTCGTGCTCGTGCCGATCGCGTCGGCCGCCTCGAGCACGATCGTTTCACGCCCGCGCGCGGCGAGTTCGCGCGCGATCGCCAGACCGACGACACCCGCGCCGATCACGACACAATCCGTCTGCTCCATGGCTTTTTGCGCTGCTCGCGCATCGAAGGGAGAGGGAAGAATTGTACGTCCCGGTTCGCCCGCTTGCCGAACGCGCGCGCATCGTGTCGCGACGATGCGGCCCACCGCGCAACCCGCGCCACGCGCGCACGCCGCAGCCGTGCGCGCGTGGCCGCGTCAGAAGCCGATCGGCCGGCGCTTCGCCGCGCCTTCGTCGGCGCGGATGTCGGCCGGCGCGATCGCGTCGCGGCCGTCGAGCCGCGCGGCGCCGAACGCGTGCAGCAGCGCGCGGCGCATCGTGCGCGGCGGCGTCGCGGCCAGCACGTCGAGCGCGTCGTCGCCGAGCGTATCGGGAAAGCGCCGCCCCCATGCATGCGACGTGCGGATCTCGTCGTAGATCGTCTGCGCGATGCGGCGCGCGCCGGCCGCATCGGGCGGCGCGATCTCGTACACGTTCATCCGGTTGAGCAGCGGCTCGGGAATCGCGTGCGCGTCGTTCGCGGTCGCGATCCAGATCACGTTGCCCGCGTTGATCGGCACTTCCGCGAATTCGTCGACGAACGCGCGCGCGGTGTCGTGCTCGAGCAACGCATACAGCGCGCCGAGCGGATCGTATTGCGCATCGCTGCCGGCCTTGTCGATCTCGTCGACCGCGATCACCGGGTTCGCGTAGCTGCCGTTCACGAGCGCGTCGAACACCTTGCCGGGCTTCGCGTTCTTCCATTGCGACGATGCGCCCGACAAGATCCAGCCCGCCGTCAGCGAACTCATCGGCACGTAGTGGTACGCGGTGCCGAGCAGTTGCGCGAGTGCCTTCGCGAAATGCGTCTTGCCGATCCCGGGCGGCCCGAGCAGCAAGATCGGCATCAGTTCGAGCCGGTCGTCCGTTTCGAGACACAGCGCGATCTGCTTGCGTACGTCGTCGAGCGGCTCGCCGAAATTCGGCAACGCTTCGCCGAGCGCGTCGAACGACGGCATCCGGTTCGGCTTCACGCAGAAGCGCAGATTCCCCGTCTTGAGCATCTTCTCGTAGGTCGAGCGCAGTGCGTCGCTTGCGCTCTCGTTCAGGTCGCCCAGCGCCGTCTCGACCTGCTCGAGGTCGTACACCGTGCTGAAGGACGCCACCGCCAGTTCCTGTTTCACCATCGCCGTCGTCATACCTACCTCGCTGCACTTGCCGTCACATACTCATCAGACCCTTACGATTTCAGTGTAGCGATCCCGCATCGCCATGCAAGCAAGCAGCCGGGTGCGTCTGCTGCTAACAGCGCGCGCACGCTGCATGGCCGCGCGCCGCGGCGTATGATCGAACGTTCACGAGGCTCGCGCCGGGCTCGCCGACGGCGCCCGCGCGCCGCGCACACGCTGCCGCGCACCTCGCCCGACGCCTCGCCCGAAGGGTTGCCGATGTCCATCCCCGCTGCTTCTCCGCGCGTCGACGCCGACGCGATCCGTTCCGTCGACGCCGCGCTCAAGTCGCGTCGTTCGGTCCGTGCGTTCCTGCCGACGCCCGTGCCGCGCGAGACGATCGAGGCGATCCTCGAAGCCGCGAGCCGCGCGCCGTCGGGCACCAACATCCAGCCATGGCGCGTGTACGTCGCGACGGGCGCCACGCGCGACGCACTCGCCGCCGCGCTCACCGCGGCCTACGACGATCCGGCGCGCGACGAGAAATACGTCGCCGAATACGACTACTACCCGCGCGAATGGGTGTCGCCGTATATCGACCGGCGCCGCAAGGTCGGCTGGGATCTGTACGGCCTTTTGAACATCCGCCGCGACGAGAAGGCGCGCATGCACGCGCAGCACGCGCGCAATTTCCGCTTCTTCGATGCGCCGGTCGCGCTGTTCTTCACGCTGGACTGGGTCATGACACATGGCGCATGGCTCGATTGCGGGATGTTCCTGCAAGGCGTGATGACGGCCGCGCGCGCCCGCGGCCTCGATACCTGCCCGCAGGCCGCGTTCGTGCCGTTTCACCGGATCGTCGCCGACCACCTCGGCATTCCGCCGAACGAACAGTTCGTCTGCGGGATGGCGCTCGGCCATGCGGACCCCGACGCGATCGAGAACCGTCTCGTCACCGAGCGCGCGAGCGTCGCCGAATTCACGCGCTTTTTCGCTTGAAAACGCATGACGCGGCCTTACCTGTCGAGCAGGACCGCATCGTGCTGCGAACCTGCCGCGGCACGTCCCGTCACATCGCGACCGAAATCGATCGGGCGTAAGATGTGCGTCCGTTCCCCGCTATCCCGCGTTTCCGGAGACGTTTCATGCTGAAACACGGCCTGGCCGTCCTGCTTGCGAGCGTCGTGCTCGCCGCCCATGCGCAGAGCCCCGCGCCCGCCGTCGTCGCATGGGAAATCCAGGTGGTGCGCGACGGTCAGACGATCGACACGTTCCAGCAAAACACCACCGTGGGCCAGTCCCGCACCGATACTCATCGCTATCCGGCCGCCGTGCCGGTGGGCTGCGGCAATGCCGCGCGCGTCGTGCCGACCGAGCGCTCGCGCTCGGTGACGGTCGCCCCGCTCGCCGTCGACGCCAGCGCGAACACCGTGTCGCTCGGGCTCGACGTGCAGGAAACGCTCGACGACGAAAACGCGCGCGGCGATCCGTGCCTGCCCGCGTCGCCGCGGCAAATCGTCGCGAGCCACCCCGGCCTGTCGGTCGGCGGCGACGCCTGGACCGACTGGACGCTCGTCGAGCAGCATCCGCATCTCGTCTACCGCGTGCGCGCGCACGTCGCGAAGGACTGAGCGTCATGTCCGCCGACGCCCTCTCGCTGCCGTTCGCCGAACCGCACGCCGCGCCCGACGAAATCACCGCCGTCAGCTGGAACCTGCACAAGGGCCGCTCGCCGCTCGGCTTCACCGCGTGGAACGCGATGCGCGACTGGATGCAGTCGACGCACGCCGACGTGTATTTCCTGCAGGAAGCGATGGCGCGCCGCATGCCGCGCCCGATGCTCGCCCCGGGCTTCGGCGCGCCGATGGACGACGCGGTCGACGACGTGTGGCATTGCCAGGCCACCGAGATCGCGCAGGCGCTCGACTGGCAGATCGCGCTCGGGCCCAACGTGTTCAAGCCGTCGTGGCGGCACGGCAACGCGATCCTGTCGCCGCATCCGCTCGACCTCGGCGGCCGCTGGGACATCTCCGCGCACCGCTTCGAGCGGCGCGGGCTGCTGGTCGCGCGCGCGACGCTCGCGGGCGCGCGCCCGGTCACGCTGCTGTGCGCGCATCTCGCGCTCACGCGCGCCGCGCGGCTGCGCCAGATGCACTGGATCGCGCACTGGATCGTGCGCAACGCGGGCGACGGCCCGCTGATGCTCGCCGGCGACTTCAACGACTGGCGCAACGATTCGGTCGCGCTGTTCGGCGAGATCGGGCTGTCCGAGGTCGCGACGCTGCTCGGCGAATCGGGCCGTACGTTCCCGGCGTTCTCGCCGGCGCTCGCGCTCGACAAGATGTTCGTGCGCGGCCTGACGCCGCTCGAATGGCGCGCGCCGTCCGGCGAGGCCGCGTGGTTGTCGGATCATCTGCCGTACATCGCGCGTCTGCGCCTCGATCCGCAGTAAGCCGCCCGGTCGGGCGCGCCGCCGGCCGCGGCGCCGCCGGAACGCGTCGGCCTCGGCGCGAAACGGCCGATCGACCGATGAAAGTCGGTTGAAAGGATATGTTGCGCCAAATCCGCGCGGCCGCGGGGGTCAAGCCCGCGATCCGCGTCAACAGGGTAAAATAACGAGTTCCTCAAACGTCTGTCATCGAGAAGGCGCGTGTCCGACGCGCCGGCCGGCCGATCCGCGATCGGGCCGTCGCACTCGGTTTTTGCCCGTTTTTGGGCCCGTTACACGCGTTCGCCACGCGCGTCCGTTTTCAAAGCCATGAGCAAATACGACACCGCCACCGTCCAATCCGTCCATCACTGGACCGACACGCTTTTCAGCTTCACCTGCACCCGTGAGGCGAGCCTGCGCTTCAACAACGGCGAATTCACGATGGTCGGCCTCGAAGTCGACGGCAAGCCGCTCGCGCGCGCCTACTCGATCGTCAGCCCGAACTACGAAGAGCATCTCGAATTCTTCAGCATCAAGGTGCAGAACGGCCCGCTGACGTCGCGCCTGCAACACCTGAAGGTGGGCGACAAGGTGCTGATCGGCAAGAAGCCGACGGGCACGCTGGTGGCCGACAACCTGCTGCCGGGCAAGACGCTGTGGATGCTGTCGACGGGCACGGGCCTCGCGCCGTTCATGTCGATCATCCGCGATCCGGACATCTACGACCGCTTCGACAAGGTGATCCTGACCCACACGTGCCGCCTGAAGGGCGAGCTCGCGTACATGGACTACATCAAGCACGACCTGCCGGGCCACGAGTACCTGGGCGACATCATCAAGGAAAAGCTCGTCTACTACCCGACGGTCACGCGCGAAGCATTCGACAACGAAGGCCGGATCACCGACCTGATCGCGACGGGCAAGCTGTTCACGGATCTCGGCGTGCCGGCGTTCTCGCCGGAAAACGACCGCGTGATGCTGTGCGGCAGCACCGCGATGCTGAAGGACACGACCGACCTGCTGAAGCAGGCCGGCCTCGTCGAAGGCAAGAACAGCGCGCCGGGCCATTACGTGATCGAGCGCGCGTTCGTGGACTGATCGATCCCCCAATTTGCGCGTCATCAAGAACCGGAGCGAAAGCTCCGGTTTTTTTTCGTCCCTACTTGGCGAATTCGTAACAAACTGGGACCATTCCATCTCAAATAGTTACATTTTGATACGTCATCGCCCGGTGCTCGGGCGTCAGTGTTTTTCCTACAACACCTTCATTCCGATTATTCACATTTACCCTTAAATGACCGCCTGACATGACCTTTTCGGAAATTTTGAGATATTATTCGGCGCGCGTGGTTGTCGTACGGATGAGCGTGGAAGGGTCGGATGCAAGTGTTACAAGATGTAACTTTTGTTACTTCGGCATGGAGCGATTCCGTGGCGGCGACCGTCATCGAAACGGCAGCCAGCCCACGCAGCCAGCCGGTGTCTGAACCGCTTTCTGACAGCAGGGAGAGTCATGGATACGTCGCTTAACGCGCCCTCGGGCGCCCACGCCCCGTTCCCGTCGCGGCAGCGCATGCCCGGCTGCGCTACCACTCCGCCCATCGCCGACGAAGGGTCGAGACGCGACGCGTCCGCCGCGCGGATCGCGGCACTTTCCGCCCAGCTTCTCGCCGCCGACGAAGCGGCCCGCCGCCATTTGGCCGGCGAGCTGCACGACGGGCTCGGCGCCGAATTGACCGCCGCCCGCTTCGCACTCGCAAACGTTCAAACGTGGCTGCCGGCCGACGCGCCGGAAGCCTGCCTGCGCGCGCTGGCGCTGGCGCAGCAGGCGCTCGACGCCGCGACCGACGCGAATCGCCGGCTCATCGACGAGCGTGGCGCGCCGGCGCTCGACGCCGGCATGGTCGGTGCGCTGTCGTCGTGGATCGACACCCATGCGGCGCGCACCGGCCTGCGCACGAGCTTCGTGTGCGCGGCCGACGCACGCCTGACGCAGCTCGCCGGCGCCGGCGCGCTCGCGGTGTTCCGCGTCGCGCAGGAGGCGCTGTCGAACGTCGCGAAACACGCGCGCGCGACGTCGGTCGACGTCCGGATCGCCACCGACGGCACGCATCTGTCGCTGAGTGTCGCCGACGATGGGACCGGTTTCGCCCGGCCCCGCCGCAACGGCTACGGCCTGGCCGGCATGCGTGCCCGCTGCGAGGCGTTCGGCGGCAGCTTCGAGACGGCCACGCCGGCGACCGGGCGCGGCACGCGCGTCACCGCGCGCTTCGCGTGGGCTTCGCTGCTCGGGGTGCCCGGCGCGGCACGCCGCACGTCGCTTTCGTGAGGTCGCGATGAGCCTGAACATCCTGCTCGTGGACGATCACGCGATCGTCCGGCAAGGGATCCGCCAGTTGCTGATCGATCGCGGCGTCGCGCGCGACGTGACCGAGGCCGAGAGCGGCGGCGACGCGATGGCCGCCGTCGACAAGCAGGAATTCGACGTGATCCTGCTCGATATCTCGCTGCCCGACACCAACGGCATCGAGGTACTCAAGCGCCTCAAGCGCAAGCTGACGCGCACGCCGGTGCTGATGTTCTCGATGTACCGCGAGGACCAGTACGCGGTGCGCGCGCTGAAGGCCGGCGCGGCCGGCTACCTGTCGAAGACGGTCAACGCCGCGCAGATGATCGGCGCGATCCAGCAGGTCGCGGCCGGCCGCAAATACGTGAGCCCCGCGATGGCCGAGGCGCTCGCCGAATACGTGTCGTTCGAGAACGAACCGCTGCCGCACGAGAAGCTGTCCGATCGCGAATACCAGACGCTCTGCATGCTCGCGTCGGGCAAGCGGCTCACCGATATCGCGAACACGCTGTCGCTGTCGGTGAAAACGGTGAGCGTGTACCGGTCGCGGCTGCTCGAGAAGATGCGGCTGTCGAACAACGCGGAACTCACGTTCTACGTGATGAGCAACCGGCTCGTCGACATGGCGCCCGCGGCCGGCGCCTGATCCGATCCCCGGCCCACTCGAATTCGTCCGATCCGGCGACGCGGCGCAGGCCGCGCCGCGCTCGACCGCGCCCGACCCAGCCCGTTTCGCGCGCACAAACGCTTGTTTTATCGGACGATTTCGCGGCGCCCCGCTGCGCCGCAGCGGGGCTTGTACGCCAAATCGGCTAAAATTATCGGTTTTCACTCAGTTGGTGCGCCGTGCCTGCGCGTGCCGGCGATTCATCCGCAATGTCTCTCTTCCGCAAGAAAAACGTCGATCGCATGATCGCCGGCGCGCAAGCCGCCGGGCTCAAGAAAGCGCTCGGCGCGATCGACCTCACCTTCCTCGGCATCGGCGCGATCATCGGCACCGGCATCTTCGTGCTGACCGGCACCGGCGCCGTCCAGGCCGGGCCGGCGCTGATGCTGTCGTTCGTGATCGCCGCGATCGCGTGCGGCCTCGCCGCGCTGTCGTACGCGGAGTTCGCGTCGACGATCCCCGTCGCCGGCTCGATCTACACGTATTCGTACGCGACGCTCGGCGAGCTCGTCGCGTGGATCATCGGCTGGGACCTGATGCTCGAGTACGGCCTCGCGTCGTCGGCCGTGTCGGTCGGCTGGTCGGGCTACCTGCAGTCGCTGCTGCAGGGCTTCGGCCTCACGCTGCCGACCGTGCTCACCGCCGCGCCCGGCGCGGTGCCGGGCGTCGTCACGTGGTTCAACCTGCCCGCGTTCCTCGTGATGATCGTGATCACGACGCTGCTGTCGATCGGCATCCGCGAATCGACCCGCATCAACAACATCATGGTGTTCATCAAGGTGTCGGTCGTGCTGCTCGTGATCGCGGTCGGTCTGTTCCACGTGACGCCCGCGAACTGGCAGCCGTTCATGCCGCACGGCTGGAACGGCGTGTTCGGCGCGGCCGCCGTGATGTTCTTCGCGTTCATCGGCTTCGACGCGGTGTCGTCGGCGGCCGAGGAAGTGAAGAACCCGAAGCGCGACCTGCCGATCGGCATCATCGCGTCGCTCGCGGTGTGCGCGGTGCTGTACGTGACGGTCGCCGCGGTCGCGACCGGCATCGTGCCGTCCGCGCAGTACGCGAGCATCTCGCACCCGATCTCGTACGCGCTGCAGATCGCCGGCGAGAAGTGGGTCGCGGGCTTCATCGACCTCGGCGCCGTGCTCGGCATGCTGACCGTGATCCTCGTGATGAGCTACGGCCAGACCCGCATCATCTTCGCGATGTCGCGCGACGGCCTGCTGCCGGCGGCGCTGTCGCGCGTGCATCCGCGCTTCGCGACGCCGTTCCTGACGACCTGGCTGGTCGGCCTGTTCTTCGGGCTGATCGCCGCGCTGGTGCCGCTCAACGTGCTCGCCGAGCTGATCAACATCGGCACGCTCGCGGCGTTCTCGATGGTGTCGATCGCCGTGCTCGTGCTGCGCCGCACGCACCCCGAACTGCCGCGCGCGTTCCGCTGCCCGGGCGTGCCCGTGGTGCCGATCCTCGCGGTCGCGTCGTGCCTGTTCCTGATGCTGAACCTGCAGCCCGTCACGTGGGCCGCGTTCGGCATCTGGCTCGTGATCGGCCTCGCGATCTACGCGCTGTACTCGCGACGCCATTCGAAGCTCGCGCACGGCCACCCCGACGCGCACTGAGCCTCCGCGATGGCGCGCCTTGCGCGGTGCGCCATCGCGAGCCCCCCACGCGGGACCGGCACCGGCTCCGCACGCCCTCTCTCCCACCCCCCTCGGCCACCGCGCGATCGCTGTCCGATCGTCGCAATCTCTTGCCCGATTCTCCGGATTTGCGTGCGCGGCCGGCGCGCCGCCTGCACGCGCGCGCCGGGCGGTTCATAATCCCGCCATCGAACGACGGCGCCGCACGACGGGCCGTCCGGCAACAGGAAAAACGATGGAAAGCGTCGATCTCGATGTACTGAAATCCAGCGCGCGCTGGCTCGAAGAAGGACGTCGCGTGCTGCTCGTGACGGTCGTGAAGACGTGGGGCTCGTCGCCGCGCCCTGAAGGCGCGATGCTCGCGGTGCGCGAGGACGGCCTGGTGGTCGGCTCCGTGTCCGGCGGGTGCATCGAGGACGACCTGATCGCCCGCGTGCATGCGAGCGGGATCGCGGCCGATGCACGCCCGGAAGCGCTCAAGTACGGCGTGACGGCCGAGGAAGCGCACCGCTTCGGGCTGCCTTGCGGCGGCACGATCCAGCTCGTGCTCGAACCGCTCACGCGCGACAGCGGGATCGCCGCGCTGTGCGCGGAAGTCGAGGCCGGCCGCCTCGTCACGCGCACGATGACGCTCGCGACCGGGCGCGCGTCGCTGTCGCCCGCGCAGGCGACCGACGGGCTCGCCTTCGACGGCGAACGGCTCGTGACGATCCACGGGCCGCGCTACCGGATGCTCGTGATCGGCGCCGGTCAGTTGTCGCGCTATCTGTGCCAGATCGCGGTCGGGCTCGACTATCAGGTGACGGTCTGCGATCCGCGCGAGGAA
Organism: Burkholderia sp. MSMB1835; assembly: GCF_001526365.1. Classification (NCBI taxonomy): domain Bacteria; kingdom Pseudomonadati; phylum Pseudomonadota; class Betaproteobacteria; order Burkholderiales; family Burkholderiaceae; genus Burkholderia; species Burkholderia sp. MSMB1835. The sequence continues at coordinate 22,783 of NZ_LOYP01000032.1, read as the reverse complement.
TACACGGATGCGTGGGACGTGCCGGGCACGCGCGTCGTGCGCACGATGCCCGACGATACGGTGCTCGACATGAAGCTCGATGCGCGTTCGGCCGTGATCGCGCTCACGCACGACCCGAAGCTCGACGATCTCGCGCTGATGGAAGCGCTGAAGACGCCCGCGTTCTACGTGGGCGCGCTCGGCTCGCGGCGCAACAACGCGGCGCGGCGCGAGCGGCTGCGTGAATTCGATCTGAGCGAAGCGGAGCTGGCCCGGCTGCACGGGCCGGCCGGCATCTACATCGGCAGCCGGACGCCGCCGGAAATTGCGATCTCGATCCTCGCGGAGATCACCGCCGCGAAGAACAACGTGTCGCTACCGACGATCCTGCAGGTCGAAGGCGCGAAGGCCGCACGCGAAATCGCGGCGCACGGCGGCGCGGCCTGCGGCCTCTGACCCGCGCCGGCGGGCGGCCGCGCTCGCGCGGGGCGCCGGCGCCGGCCGGCGCGAACGTCGATCAGGCCAGGCCGGCCGCCAGCGCGGCGGCAACCGAACCGACCACCAGCACGACGCCGACCGTACGGCGCTTGTTCAGCTCGGTCCACAGCAGCACGCCCGTCAGCGACAGCAGGATCAGCGAGCCTGCGATCGTGTCCATCAGCAGCACCCAGCCGAGCTTCATCCCGACGCCGCGATGCAGGTTGTTCAGCGTCGTCAGGAACGTGTTGCCCGTGCGTTTCACGGACACGTAGCCGTTGCCGACCCAGTACTCGCCCTGCAGGTTCTGGTGCGGCCCGAACACGCCGAATTGCCAGTGTTCGGGCTGCATCACGCGCTTGTCGCCCCACGCGACGGCCTGCGCGGGCTCCTTGCGCATGCGGCCCGGCTTGCCGTCGAAATGCAGCTCTTGTTGCAGCCACTTCGTCATCGCGGCAGGCGTCTTCGGCACCGGATCCGGCAGCGCGATCTGCATTTCCTCGACCTGCGGCTCGCCGGTCGAAATCTTCAGCGGCGGCGCGCGGTGATTCAGCAGCACGCCCGTCACGCCGAACAGCAGCCCGAGCACCGCGCCCCACAGCCCGACCCAGCCGTGCACCTTGCGCAGCCACTTGATGAAGGTCGCGCGGCGCGAGCGCTGGCGGCGCGCGGCCAGTTCGTCGTCGGTCAGCGGGCGGCCCGCCGGGTGCAGCACGGTGACGCCGGCGCGCGGCAGGCCCGTCTCGGGCGGGTCGATCGTTTCGGGCGCGTTCACGCGAAAGTATCCATTCGTTCAAAACGACGGGCGGCGCGCAAGGTATGCGCGCCGCCCGGGCAACATGAAAATGAGAATGGATATCATTACATAAATCGAAAGCCGGCTCAATCCGTGCGCATACGGAGCGGGAGGCACGGCGCACGCGCAAATTCGGACGAAAGGCACACGTTGCAATCCGAAGGCGAACGATGGATGGAAAATACCGGCAGAACGATCCCGCAAGCCACGGACAGCCTTTCGTAAGAACCCGCCCGTCGGCAGACCGCTCAGCGCAGCGGCGGCAGCGGAAAGCGCGGCGCGGCGTCGTCCGGCTCGGGGTCGGCGCGATCGAGCGCGTACAGCCACGCGAGCAGGTCCGCGACCGCCTGATAAAGCTGCGGCGGAATCCGGTCGTCGAGATCGACCTGCATCAGCAGCGACACCATCTCCGGCGCCGTATGCACGTACAACCCCGCATCGTGCGCGCGCGCGACGATCATCTCGGCGAGCACGCCGTAGCCCTTCGCAACCACGCGCGGCGCCGCGTCGCCGCCTTTCGGATCGTAGACGAGCGCGGCCGCGCGCTTGCGCGACGTCATGCTCATGGCAGCGCCTCGTCATCGTCGCCCGGCACCCGCGCGTCGGGGCCGCCGGCCGCGCCGCGCGCGTACGCGGCGGCGGCCTGCGCGGCGAACAGGTCGAAGCCGTCCGGCCCGTCGTCGACCGCGCGGATCGACAGCCCGCCCACCCTGAGCCCCGATCCTTCGAGCCGCTGCCGCAGCGCGGCTTCGTGGCGCGTGAGACGGTCCGCGCCCGTCTGGTTCGCGCGCAGCCGCGCGACGAGCTGCGCGCCGTTCAGCACCAGTTCGGCATCGACCGTGCCGAGCGACGGCAGCGTCAGCGTCAGGCGCGTGCGCCACGCGATGCCGTCGCCCGTGTCGTCGCCGCCGCGCGGGGCGCGATGGCCCGGCTCGTCGGGTTCGATCGTCCAGTCGAGCCGCGCGCCCGGCCACGCCTCGCCGGTCCAGCGAAACTGGTCGGTCGCGAGCGCGTCGAGCTGCTGCCGCACGAGCGGCACGGCGGCCGGATGCACGGCTGCGAGCGGCTGCGCCTGCGGCTCGGACGATGCGGCGGCCAGCTCGGCCCGCGCGGGCGTCCAGCGCGTATCGGTGTGCGCAGCCAGCGGATCGGCGGGGTCGAGCGGCAACGATGCGCTCTGCCGGGCGGCCGCCGGCGCGGCCTGCGCCGGGTCGCGCGCCGACGCGGCGCCGCCCTGGGACGGCGGTGGCGCGCTGGCCCGTGCGGCAGCCGGCAGCGACGGGCGCGGCGCGAGCAGTTCGTCGAGCACGTCGGTCGACGCGTGCGGAACGGCTTGCGGGTCGGCCGGCGCGAGCGCGGTCGCGAGGCGTGCCTGCGGTTCGCGCAGCAGCGCCGCGAGCGGACGCTGGCCGGCCAGCCACTGCGCGAGATGGGATTCGTAGAAGAGGCCGCTTTCGCTCACGGCCTGCGCGAGCGCCGCGCGCAACGCCGCGACCGGCGGCGGCGCGGCCGCTTCGCGCGCCGCCGACGCGGACGACGCTTCAGCGGAAGCGGGCGGGGAGGACGTCGCGGGACCGGACGCGGCCGGCGCGCGCGCCGGCGCGGGCGTATCGGCGAGCAGCACGGCGGGATCGGCCAGCAGCGGCAGCCGACCGACGATCGCCGGCGTCGCATCGCCGCCCGAGCGCGAAATCGCGTCGAGCGCGCGCCCGACCTCGGACAGCGCGGTCTGCGTGGAAGCCGGCGGCGCGGCGCTCGGGCTGCCGGCCGGCGGCGAGGACGACGCGCCGGCGCCGGGCGTGCCGACCTGCGAGGTCGCGCCGCCGCCGACGGGCGCCGATACGGTGCCGGTCAGCAAGCTGTCGAGGCGGCTCGCCAGCAGCGCGGCCGCAACGGAGTCGATACCGGTCATGATCGGAGCCTGCTCACCTTGGGGTTCGTTTGCATGGGCAAACGGACCTGCACATCGTTGCGAATCCGGCGCGGCACGCCTGCGCCGGCCGCGGAAACGGCGCGCGCCGCGTGCGGCACCGGGCCCGGGCGCCTCGCGCCCGTCTGCCGGACGACGGCCCTACCCGCGCGCGCGATAGAGATCGGTCAATACCTGGGTCGAGCGCCGCGCCTCGAACAGCGCGGACAGCCGCGCGACGTCCGGGCTCACGAGATCGCGGATCGCGGCGTCGTCGGCCAGGATGCGGCGGATCAGGTCGAGCTTGCGGCCGAGATCCGATTCGTCGAGCGCGACGCCCGGATCGGCCTCCTTCAATCCGTCCACGAGCTGCATGAATTCGGCCTGCAACCCCGGCAACGCGTTCCAGTCGGCGCCGCGCGCGGCGCACAGCATCCGGTTCGACACGGCGGCGAGCGCCTCGTAACGCGCGAAGTATTCGGCCTTGTGATTCATCGTGATGCTTCCGCTGCCTGTTGCGCGGCCATCCGCGCGACTTCCGGGGCGATGCCCGTCCATGCTTCCTCGAGCGTCGCGAGCAAGCCGTCGACCTCGACCAGCATCGCGTCGCTCGCCTGCGCGTTCGCTTCCAGCAGGCGCCGGCCGATATACACATACAGCGCATGGAGCCGGTCGGCGATCTCGCCGCCCGCATCGCGGTTCAGCGACGCCTGCAGGCCGCTCTCGACGATCCGGATCGCCTTGCCGATCGCTTCGCCGCGCCCGGCTACGTTGTCCTGTTGCAAATGCATGCGCGCCAGCGCGATCGCCTGCCGCGCCCCCTGGTACAGCATCGCGATCAGCCGATGCGGGGAGGCGCCCATCACCCCGGTCTCGACGCCGACACGCGCGTACGCACTGGCTCCAGCGTGTCCTGGGGAAAACATGCGCTTCTCCTTTATTTGCCTTGGCTATGCGGGAGCCGTCGCCGTGCGTCGCACGGCGCGGCCTTCACCGGAGTTATCGGAAGGGATTTGAAAAGCTTTAGGTGCGCCGGGGCTGCCGGCGGGCAAGCGTCGCCGGCCCGTCGGCCCCGTTCCGCAAGCGCCGGATCGTCGCCGGATGCCCGTCGTCGGACGGCCGCATCCCGGATGCCCGTTCCCGGATGCCCGTCGTCGGATAGCCGCCCCCGGATGCCCGTCGCCTCACACCGACATCTGCATGATGTCGTTGTAAGCGCTCACTAGCTTGTTGCGGACCTGGAGCCCGAACTGGAAGCCGATATTGGCTTTCTGCATGTCGACCATCACGTCGTTCAGCGAGATGTTCGGCGCGCCGACCTCGAACGCCTTCGCCTCGCCGAGCGCGCGCTGCTGGTCGCCGCTGATCTTGTCGAGCGACGCCTTCATCGCGCTCGCGAACGTGCCGGCCGTCGCCGCGCCCGAGCCGGCCAGCGCCGCCGTCGGGCTCGCGACGCCGCCGGACGCCTGCGCGGCCATCGACTGCATCTGTTGCAACACCGAACCGATTCCGCTGACGTTCGCAGTCATGCTGTCCCCAGACCTAGAGAAGAGACCCGGACGCACCGGGCGTTTCCGCCGGCGCCGCACCACGCGCACCATGCCGGATCGCGAAAAAGGATAGCAGCGCGGCGCGCGTCAAAGCCGAGAAAGTACGGGGGAAACCCCGCTCTTTTCGGTCGATCGGAGTGCGCCGCGGGTCACCATAATCGCATCGTGTCATTGTCCGCCCGCTCGCCCGAGCGAGCTCAGTCGCCCCGCTCCGGAGAAACTCGACGCATGGATTCGCAGGCCAACTCGCTGATCAACCCAGACGCCCGCGCGGGCCTCAGCCCGGCGCCCGGCGCCGCCGCGGCCGCCGCGTTGCCGGGCGCGGGCGGCGCAGGCGCGGACTTCGGGCTGGGCGGCTTCGCCGAACGCATTCCCGGCATCTCGCGGATGAAGGGCAACCCGAAGCTGCCGTTCGTGATCGCCGTCGCGTTCGCGATCGCCGCGATCACCGCGCTCGTGCTGTGGAGCCGCGCGCCCGACTACCGCGTGCTGTACAGCAACCTGTCGGACCGCGACGGCGGCGCGATCATCGCCGCGCTCCAGCAGGCAAACGTGCCGTACAAGTTCGCCGATGCCGGCGGCGCGATCCTCGTGCCGTCGAACCAGGTGCACGAAACGCGGCTGAAGCTCGCCGCGATGGGGCTGCCGAAGGGCGGCTCGGTCGGCTTCGAGCTGATGGACAACCAGAAATTCGGCATCAGCCAGTTCGCCGAGCAGATCAATTACCAGCGCGCGCTGGAAGGCGAGCTGCAGCGCACCATCGAATCGATCAACGCCGTGCGCGGCGCGCGCGTGCATCTCGCGATCCCGAAGCCGTCGGTGTTCGTGCGCGACAAGGAAGCGCCGAGCGCGTCGGTGTTCGTCGACCTCTACCCGGGCCGCGTGCTCGACGAGGGCCAGGTGCAGGCGATCACGCGGATGGTGTCGTCCGGCGTGCCCGACATGCCCGCGAAGAACGTGACGATCGTCGACCAGGACGGCAACCTGCTGACGCAGACTGCGTCCGCTTCCGGCCTCGACGCGAGCCAGCTCAAGTACGTGCAGCAGGTCGAACACAACACGCAGAAGCGCATCGACGCGATCCTCGCGCCGATCTTCGGCGCCGGCAACGCCCGCTCGCAGGTCAGCGCGGATCTCGATTTCTCGAAGATCGAGCAGACGTCGGAAAGCTACGGCCCGAACGGCACGCCGCAGCAAGCCGCGATCCGCAGCCAGCAGACCAGCAGCGCGACCGAACTCGCGCAAGGCGGCGCGTCGGGCGTGCCGGGCGCGCTGTCGAACACGCCGCCGCAGCCGGCTTCCGCGCCGATCGTCGCCGGCAACGGCCAGAACGCGCCGCAGACGACGCCCGTCAGCGACCGCAAGGACCAGACGACCAACTACGAGCTCGACAAGACGATCCGCCATACCGAACAGCCGATGGGCAGCGTGAAGCGGCTGTCGGTCGCGGTCGTCGTCAACTACCAGCCGGTCGCCGACGCGAAGGGCCACGTGACGATGCAGCCGCTGCCGCCCGCGAAGCTCGCGCAGGTCGAACAGCTCGTGAAGGACGCGATGGGCTACGACGCGAAGCGCGGCGACTCGGTCAACGTCGTGAACAGCGCGTTCTCGACCGCGAGCGACCCGTATGCCGACCTGCCGTGGTGGCGCCAGCCCGACATGATCGCGATGGCGAAGGAAGCCGCGAAGTGGCTCGGCATCGCGGCGGCCGCGGCGGCGCTCTACTTCATGTTCGTGCGCCCGGCGATGCGCCGCGCGTTCCCGCCGCCCGAGCCGCCCGCGCCGGCGCTCGCGGCGCCGGACGAAGCGGTCGCGCTCGACGGCCTGCCCGCGCCGGAAAAGACGGCGGAGGAAGCCGATCCGCTGCTGCTCGGCTTCGAAAACGAGAAGAACCGCTACGAACGCAACCTCGACTACGCGCGCACGATCGCCCGCCAGGATCCGAAGATCGTCGCCACCGTCGTGAAGAACTGGGTGTCCGATGAACGCTGAAGGCTTGACCAAGAGCGCGCTGCTGCTGATGTCGATCGGCGAGGAAGAGGCCGCGCAGGTATTCAAGTTCCTCGCGCCGCGCGAGGTCCAGAAGATCGGCGCCGCGATGGCCGCGCTGAAGAACGTCACGCGCGAGCAGGTCGAGGACGTGCTGCAGGAGTTCGTGAAGGAAGCCGAACAGCACACCGCGCTGTCGCTCGATTCGAGCGAGTACATCCGCTCGGTGCTGACGAAGGCGCTCGGCGAGGACAAGGCCGGCGTGCTGATCGACCGCATCCTGCAGGGCAGCGACACGAGCGGCATCGAAGGCCTCAAATGGATGGATTCGGGCGCGGTGGCCGAACTGATCAAGAACGAGCATCCGCAGATCATCGCGACGATTCTCGTGCACCTCGACCGCGATCAGGCCTCGGAAATCGCGTCGTGCTTCACCGAACGGCTGCGTAACGACGTGCTGCTGCGGATCGCGACGCTCGACGGCATCCAGCCGGCCGCGCTGCGCGAGCTCGACGACGTGCTCACGGGCCTGCTGTCCGGCAGCGACAACCTGAAGCGCAGCCCGATGGGCGGCATCCGCACCGCGGCCGAGATCCTGAACTTCATGACGAGCGTGCACGAGGAAGGCGTGCTCGAAAGCGTGCGCCAGTACGACGCCGATCTCGCGCAGAAGATCATCGACCAGATGTTCGTGTTCGAGAACCTGCTCGACCTCGAGGACCGTGCGATCCAGATGGTGTTGAAGGAAGTCGAGTCGGAAACGCTGATCGTCGCGCTCAAGGGTGCGCCGCCGGCGCTGCGCCAGAAGTTCCTGGCGAACATGTCGCAGCGCGCGGCCGAGCTGCTCGCCGAGGATCTCGACGCGCGCGGCCCGGTGCGCGTGTCCGAAGTCGAGACGCAGCAGCGCCGCATCCTGCAGATCGTGCGCAACCTCGCCGAGAGCGGCCAGATCGCGATCGGCGGCAAGGCGGAAGACGCGTATGTCTGATTCGGCGAGCGATCGCGTGGGCACCCTCACCGCGTACCAGCGGTGGGAGATGGCGTCGTTCGACCCGCCGCCGCCCCCGCCGCCGCCCGACGACGCGGCGGCGGCCGCCGCCGCGCTCGCCGAGGAACTGCAGCGCGTGCGCGACGCCGCGCACGCCGAAGGCCATGCGGCCGGCCACGTCGAAGGCCAGGCGCTCGGTTACCAGGCCGGTTTCGAGCAGGGCCGCGAACAGGGCTTCGAGGCCGGCCGGGCCGACGCCCGCGAACAGGCCGCGCAGCTCGCGGCGCTCGCCGCTTCGTTCCGCGAAGCCGTATCGGCGGTCGAACACGATCTCGCGTCCGACCTCGCGCAACTCGCGCTCGACATCGCACAGCAGGTCGTGCGCCAGCACGTGAAGCACGACCCGGCCGCGCTGGTCGCCGCCGTGCGCGACGTGCTCGCGGCCGAGCCCGCACTGTCCGGCGCGCCGCATCTCGCGGTGAATCCGGCCGACCTGCCGGTCGTCGAAGCGTACCTGCAGGACGAGCTCGACACGCTCGGCTGGAACGTGCGCACCGACGCGTCGATCGAGCGCGGCGGCTGCCGCGCGCACGCCGCGACCGGCGAGGTCGACGCGACGCTGCCCACCCGCTGGCAGCGCGTCGCCGCCGCGATCGGCAAGGTGAGCGCGTGGTGACGCGCGTGCCCGAGTCGGTGCTGCACGACGGGATGACGCCGCTCGAGCGCGAACTCGCGCTCGCGTCGTTCGGTCCCGAAGCGGCGCATAGCGCCGCGCATGACATAGAGAACACACACGGCACGCACGTGCACGCGCATGCGGCCGATGCCGCCGGCGCCGCCCCGCGCGCGCCGCACAATCCGCATCTCGCGCACTGGCGCACGCACCTGAACGGGCTTGCCGCGCGCAGCCGCCACGCGCTGCCGCTGCGGCCGTGCGGACGCCTCACGCGCGCGGCCGGCCTCGTGCTCGAGGCGATCGGGCTGCGCCTGTCGGTCGGCGCCGAATGCACGATCGAACTGCCGCCCGGCAGCACGCTGCCGCACGCGGAAGCCGAAGTCGTCGGGTTCGCCGGCGACCGCCTGTTCCTGATGCCGACCACCGACGTCGCCGGCGTCCTGCCCGGCGCACGCGTGTGGCCGCGCGAAAGCGCGCCCGTCGCCGATCCGCTCGCGGGCGCGAAGCGGCTGCCGGTCGGCTGGGAGATGCTCGGGCGCGTCGTCGACGCGTCGGGCCGCCCGCTCGACGGCCTCGGCCCGCTCGCGTCGAAGGTCGACGCGCCGCTGTCGGCGCCGTCGATCAACCCGCTCGATCGCGAGCCGATCCATCACGTGCTCGACGTCGGCGTGCGCGCGATCAACGCGCTGCTCACCGTCGGCCGCGGCCAGCGGATGGGCCTGTTCGCGGGCTCCGGCGTCGGCAAGTCGGTGCTGCTCGGCACGATGGCGCGCTACACGAGCGCGGAAGTGATCGTGATCGGCCTGATCGGCGAACGCGGCCGCGAAGTGAAGGAATTCATCGAACAGATCCTCGGCGAGGACGGGCTCGCGCGCTCGGTCGTCGTCGCGGCGCCGGCCGACGTGTCGCCGCTCTTGCGGATGCAGGGCGCCGCGTACGCGACGTCGCTCGCCGAGTATTTCCGCGACCAGGGCAAGCACGTGCTGCTGCTGATGGATTCGCTCACGCGCTACGCGATGGCGCAGCGCGAGATCGCGCTGGCGATCGGCGAGCCGCCCGCGACGAAAGGCTATCCGCCGTCGGTGTTCGCGAAGCTGCCCGCGCTCGTCGAGCGCACCGGCAACGGCCCCGAAGGCGGCGGCTCGATCACCGCGTTCTACACGGTGCTGACCGAAGGCGACGACCAGCAGGACCCGATCGCCGATTCGGCGCGCGCGATCCTCGACGGTCACATCGTGCTGTCGCGCGCGCTCGCCGAGGCCGGCCACTATCCCGCGATCGACATCGAGGCGTCGATCAGCCGCGCGATGACCGCGCTGATCGACGAAGCGCATCTCGACCACGTGCGGCAGTTCAAGCAGATGCTGTCGCGCTACCAGCGCAATCGCGACCTGATCGCGGTCGGCGCCTACGCACCCGGCCGCGACGCCCAGCTCGACCGCGCGATCGCGCTCTACCCGCGCATCGAGGCGTTCCTGCAGCAGGGCTTTCGCGAATGCGCGCCGTTCGCATCGAGCCTCGCCGCGCTCGATGCGCTGTTCGACGCTTACGGAGGCTGATCCCGATGGCCCACGGCTTTCCCCTTCAGTTGCTGCTCGACCGCGCGCAGGAAGACCTCGATTCGGCCGCGAAGCAGCTCGGCAACGCGCAGCGCGAGCGCACCGCGGCGGCCGAACAGCTCGACGCGCTGCTGCGCTATCGCGACGAATATCACGCTCGCTTCGCGCAATCGGCGCAGAGCGGGATGCCGGCCGGCAACTGGCGCAATTTCCAGGCGTTCATCGACACGCTCGATGCGGCGATCGCGCAGCAGCGCACCGTGCTCGCCGCGGCCGAAGTCCGCATCGACGAGGCGCGCCCGAACTGGCAGCAGAAGAAACGTACCGTCGGCTCGTATGAAATCCTGCAGGCGCGCGGCATCGCGCAGGAAGCGCGGCGCGACGCCCGGCGCGAACAGCGCGACGCCGACGAACACGCCGCGAAGATCCTGCGCATGCGGGCCGACGCGGCCCGTTCGTCGTAACCGACCACCGCATTCGAACGAGAGAACCGCCATGCCTCCCCTGCCCCTGCTCGGTGCGCTGCTCGACACCGCCGGCGCCGCACTCAAGGCCGCTCGCGGCTCGGGCGCGTCCGCCGCCAACGATGCGTCGGCCGCCGCGAGCGCCGTGCCGTTCGCGCAGACGCTGAAGCAAAGCGTCGCCACGCGCGGCGATACGGCCAACGCCGGTACACCGGACGTGTCGACCCAACAGGTTTCGTCGAAGCCGGCCGCCGGCGCGAAGCCGTCCGGCACGAACGACGACGACGCGACCGACGATACGACCGCGAACGCCGCCGCCAACCCCGATGCCGCAGCACTCGCGGCCGCCGCCGCCGTACAGGCGCAACTGCAGGCACGCCCGGACCCTGCGACGCCGGCCGACGCGGCGAGCGCCGCTGCCACGACGCAAAAGACGGCCGCGTCCGGCCAGCCGGACGCCACGGCGATGCTCGCCCACCACGCGGGCCAGGACGCGGCCGCCGAGCCGAGCGATCCGGCATCGAGCCGCGACGCGCTGCAAGCGGCGCTCGCCAGGCTGACGGGCGGCGCGGGCGCGATCGCGATGCCGGCGACCGGCGCGGCCGCCTCCGCCACGCCGACGGCGCCGGCAGCGACCGCGTCGATCGCCGCCGCGCCGCCGACGCCGAAAGTGCCGACCTTCGACCGCACGCTCGCCGACGCGAAAGGCGCGCTCGCCTCCCAGCAGACGCCGACTCCGCTCACGCAGCAAGCGCTGCAGGCCGACGCGAACGCGCAGTCCGGCTCACAGCACGCGCTCGCGGCGGCCAGCAACGCGACGGACCCGGCCGCCAGCGCGACGCTCGCGGCCGGCGCAACGGCGGCCGCCGCCGCGCAGGCGAACCTGCAACTGTCGCCGGCCGCCGGCGCGATCGCCGCCGCCAACGCGCACGCGCTCGCGCCGCACGTCGGCACGGCCGACTGGACGGATGCGCTGAGCCAGAAAGTGGTGTTCCTGTCGAATGCGCACCAGCAGAGCGCCGAGCTGACGCTCAACCCGCCCGATCTCGGGCCGCTGCAGGTCGTGCTGCGCGTCGCGGACAATCACGCGCACGCGCTGTTCGTGTCGCAGCACGCGCAGGTGCGCGACGCGGTCGAAGCCGCGCTGCCGAAGCTGCGCGAGGCGATGGAAGCGGGCGGGCTCGGGCTCGGCAGCGCGACCGTCAGCGACGGCGGCCTCGCTTCGCAGCAACAGCAGCCCAACCCGCAGCAGACCTTCGCCGGCGGCCAGTCGTCGCGACGCGGGGCCGGCGGACCGTCAACCGTCGATGCACCCGCCGACGCCGCGCCATCCGCACCGGTCGCCGCACGCGCGAGCCGCGCCGGCCTCGTGGATACGTTTGCCTGAGCATGACCGCCGCCGTGCGCGCCGCGTCTAGCGGCCGTGCACCGCGGCAGCCGCCTCGCCGCGCGGCACGCCGCCCCGACGTGCCGCGACGATGAAGTCGGCTGCGCGTTCGCCGATCATCACCGACGGCGCATTCGTGTTCCCGCCGATCAGCGTCGGCATCACCGACGCATCGACCACGCGCAGCGCGTCCACGCCGCGCACGCGCAGTTGCGGATCGACGACCGCGCGCGCATCGGCGCCCATCCGGCAGGTGCCGACCGGGTGATAGATCGTGTCCGCATGCGCGACGATCGTCGCGCGCAGTTCCGCTTCGCTCTGGTCCGGCCGCGTGTACAGCTCGCGCCCGCCCTGCGACGCGAGCGGCGCCTGCGACAGGATGCGCCGCATCGCCTGCGCGCCGCGCACCAGCAGGTCGAGATCGCGCGAATCGCTGAAGAAGCGCGGATCGATCAGCGGCGCGTCGCGCGCATCGCCGCTCGCGAGCGCGACCGTGCCGCGGCTGAACGGCCGCAATGCGCACACGTGCAGCGAATAGCCGAAACCCCAGTGCATCTTGCGGTTGTGATCGTCGACGAGCGCCGTGCAGAAATGCAGTTGCAGGTCGGGACGCTCGAGCGACGGATCGCTCTTGATGAAGCCGCCGGCCTCCGCGACGTTGCTCGTCATCATCCCCGTGCGGCTCGAGAAATAGCGCGCGAGCGCCGGCGTCATCTTCGCGATGCCGCGCAGGCACACGCCGACCAGCTCCGACGAATTCACGCGCGTGTTGATGATGAAGTCGATGTGGTCGATCAGGTTCGTGCCGACGTCCGGCGCATCCTGCACGACCGCGATCCCGTGCCGGCGCAATTGCTCCGCCGGGCCGATCCCCGAACACATCAGCAGTTGCGGCGAATTGAACGCGCCGGCCGACAGGATCACTTCCGCGCGCGCGCCGAGCGTCTCGATCCGCCCGTTGCGCGACACGACGACGCCGACCGCGCGCTTGCCGTCGAACCCGACGCGCAGCGCCGTCGCATCGGTGATCACGTGCAGGTTCGGCCGGTTGCGGCCGTAGATGTACGCGCGCGCCACGCTGCAGCGCGAGCCGTCGCGATGCGTGACCTGATAGAAGCCGACGCCTTCCTGCGTCGCGCCGTTGAAGTCGTCGTTCAGCGGATAGCCGGCCGCGTGCGCGGCCTGGATGAATCGTTCGGAGAACGGATTGCGAAAGCGCAGATCCGACACCGACAGCGGGCCGTCCGCGCCGTGCCACGCGTCGGCGCCGCGCTCGTTGCCTTCCGCGCGGCGGAAATACGGCAGCACGTCCTGCCAGCCCCAGCCGGTCGCGCCGAGCTGCGCCCACTCGTCGTAGTCGCCCGGGTGGCCGCGCGTGTAGATCATCGCGTTGATCGCGCTCGAGCCGCCCATCCCGCGCCCGCGCGGCTGATACCCGCGCCGCCCGCCGAGGCCCGGCTGCGGCACCGTCTCGTAGCCGTAGTTGGTGCCGAGCTTGAACGGCACCAGCGCCGCGATGCCGACCGGCATGTTGACGAGCGGGTTGCGCTCCGTATGCGAGCCGGCCTCGATCAGCGCGATCGTCGCATCGGGGCAGGCATCGGCGAGACGGCCGGCGAGGCTCGAGCCGCCCGAACCGCCGCCGACGATGATGTAGTCGTATTGCATGTCACGTCTCCGTCGTGTCATGGAAGGCGCCCGGCACCGCCGCGCGACCGCGTCTCCTCTTGTGTTCGGGCATTGTAGGAATGGCCGTCGCGTGCGCGGCGCGCGGATTCAAGAGCGATTCCTCTAAACGCCCGCGTGAACTAAATTTAAGATGTACCGATACGCTTCGCGCGATGCACCGGCCACGAGAAGCCGATTCGTCGCGAAACGGGAGGAACGACGATGCAGCGCCGGATTCTGCAGGCCGCGTGTCGACCGGGTGATCGCGAGGTCGCGCGCGCGGCCCGCATTTCATTTCAAACGACGGCCCGCGCGACGATGCTCGGCATCATGCGTGCGGTCGGTCGAAATCGAACGGCGCGTGTCGTCGTCGACCGTTTGGACGGTGAGTCGGCGCCGCTGCACGATGCACGGCGGCGCGCGGTCGCATACGCGTCGCGCTACCCGGTTGCGGTGCGCGGGCAGACGATCGCGAGAAGGTATCGCGTGCCCGCTCGTCACCGTATCGAGTCGCGCGCGCAGGCCGTGCGGCACGATTTTCGGGCGCGCGCACCGTCGCGCGGATACGACGCCCACCGCGTGCCGCCACCGGTTTTCGAGCACCCGTCGCATCCGGCCCCGTGCCGCGCGACACGCATCACCCGATCCGCGTCGCCGCGCTCGCCGAGCGTGCGCGTGCGGCGTGACGGCCGGCCGATCGGCCTGGCCCAACTGGAGGAGACGACATGAAGAACGACCTGCCCGAACTGGCCCCGCAAGCACTGCCGTCGGTCGATGCGCTGACGTCGCTGCTGCACGACCAGCGCGCGGCGTACCTGCGCGCACCGTACCCGGCATGGGACACGCGTGCACAGCACCTGCGCGCGCTGCGCACGATGCTGATCGACCACGCGGACGCGCTCGCCGACGCGATCAGCGCCGATTTCGGCCATCGCGCGAAACAGGAAGTGCTCCTGTCGGAAATCTGGATGGCGAAGGAAGAGATCGACGACGCGCTGAAGCACGGCAAGCGCTGGATGAAGCCGATCCGCAAGCCGATGAACAAGTGGCTGCGCCCGGCGCGCGCGAAGGTGATCCCGCAACCGCTCGGCGTGGTCGGCATCGTCGTGCCGTGGAACTACCCGGTGCTGCTCGCGGCGGGCCCGCTGATCTGCGCGCTCGCCGCCGGCAACCGCGCGATCGTCAAGATGTCCGAACTGACGCCGCGCACGTCGGCGCTGTTCGAGCAGCTCGTCGGCAAGACCTTCGCGCGCGACCACGTCGCGGTCGTGAACGGCGACGCGGAGGTCGGCGCCGCGTTCAGCGCGCTGCCGTTCGATCACCTGCTGTTCACCGGCTCGACGCACGTCGGCCGCCACGTGATGCGCGCGGCCGCCGACAACCTCACGCCCGTCACGCTCGAGCTCGGCGGCAAGTCGCCGGCGATCGTCGGTCCGAATGCGCGCTTCGACGCGGCCGTCGACGCGATCGTCGCCGGCAAGACGCTGAACGCCGGCCAGACCTGCATCGCGCCCGACTACGTGCTGCTGCCGCGCGGGATGGAAGGCGCGTTCATCGAACGCGCGCGGACCCGCTTCGCGAAGCTGTATCCGGACCTCGCGGCCAACGGCGACTACACGACGATCGTGTCGCCGCGTCACTACGCACGCCTGCAGCAACTCGCGAGCGACGCGCAGGCAGCCGGCGCGCAATTGCATCCGCTGTCCGACGCGCAGTCCGATCCCGTGTCGCGCCGCTTCGTGCCGTGCGCGGTCACGCAGGCGCCGGCCGCGTCGTCGCTGATGCAGGAGGAGATCTTCGGGCCGCTGCTGCCGCTCGTGCCATACGAGCGGCTCGACGAGGCGATCGCGTACGTCAATGCGCGCCCGCGTCCGCTCGCGCTGTACCTGTTCGACGAGGATCGCGGCACGATCGACCGCGTGATGCGCGAAACGGTCTCGGGCGGCGTATCGATCAACGAAACGCTGATGCACATCGCGTGCGGCAGCTTGCCGTTCGGCGGCGTCGGGGCGAGCGGCATGGGCGCGTATCACGGCTACGACGGCTTCGTGACGTTCTCGAAGATGAAGCCGGTGCTCACGCAAGCGCGGCTGAACGCACGCAACCTGCTCGCGCCGCCGTACGGCAAACGCTTCGCCGCGCTGATCAAGCTGATGCTGAAATTCTGAGCCGGCCGGGCCGCACGCGTCGCGTCGCGGCCCTTGCGAGCCTGACGCGCGGCACCACGCCACGCCGCGCACGCAGCCGTCACACCGGCCAGAGCGGCCCTTCCTGCATCGCACCGATTTGCTCGCGCAATTCGAGCACGCGCGCTTCCCAGTAACGATGCGTGTTGAACCACGGGAAGGCGGCCGGAAACGCGGGATCGTCCCAGCGCCGCGCGAGCCACGCCGCATAGTGGATCAGCCGCAGCGTGCGCAGCGCTTCGACCAGATGCAGCTCGCGCGGCTCGAATTCGCAGAAATCCTCGTAGCCGGCGAGCAGGTCCGCCAGCGCGCGCGACGCGCCTTCGCGATCGCCCGGCAGCAGCAGCCACAGATCCTGGACGGCCGGCGCCATCCGGCTGTCGTCGAAGTCGACGAAATGCGGGCCGGCATCGGTCCACAGCACGTTGCTCGGATGACAGTCGCCGTGCGTGCGCAGCAGGCGAACCGCTCCGGCGCGCTCGAACGCGGCCTCGACGCCTTCGAGCGCGAGCGCGACCGCGCTCGCGTACGCCGGTCTTACGTCGTCCGGAATGAAATCGTGCGCGAGCAGATAGTCGCGCGGCTCGTAGCCGAACGTATCGATGTCGAGCACGGGACGCGCGACGTACGGCTGCGTCGCGCCGACCGCATGAATGCGGCCGATGAAGCGGCCGAGCCATTCGAGCGTGTCGCTGCGGTCGAGATCGGGTGCGCGGCCGCCGCGCCGCTCGAAGATCGAGAAGCGGAAACCGTCGAACGCGTGCAGCGTGCGGCCGTCGAACGATCGCGCGGGCACCGCCGGAATCTCGCGCGCGGCGAGTTCGGCGACGAACGCATGTTCTTCGAGAATCGCGTCGTCCGACCAGCGCGCCGGGCGATAGAACTTCGCGACGACCGGCGGGCCGTCTTCGATACCGACCTGGTAGACGCGGTTTTCGTAGCTGTTGAGGGCGAGCAGGCGCCCGTCGGTGCGCAGGCCGGCCGGCATCAGCACGCTGTCGAGCGCGTCGAGCACGCATTCGGGCGTGAGGCCGGCGAACGGCGGGCTGGCGGGAGAAGCGGGAGCGGAAGTGGCGTCTGTCATGCCCCGCATTGTGCCGTCAGCCGGACCGAAAGACGAGCGTCCGGTGCGATGCGCCAGGGCATGTTCACGCTGATAACGGACTTGCGCCGGCCCCATGGATGAATTTCTCCAAACGGGAGAACGCGCCCTTCCGCCCGCATGGCGGCGTCGTTCGTCGTTGCAATAGCGACGGCTATTGCGCCTCCTCTCTTCTTGCACGCGCCCGAAGGAAGTCCCCTTGGGGGACGGGCGCAAAGGTGCGTTCGCCAGCCCGTTACAAGCGCGAACAGGCCCTAGTGAAGCGCCGCGCCGGCCGGCAGGACGGATTCGCCGGTGTCGATCAGATCCTCGAGAAAGAACGGCTCGGTGTTGAGTTCTTTCGACTCACCCGGCACGCCCGCGTACCAGGTCACCATGGCCATGTCGCCCAGGATGCGCTGGACGATGCCGCGCGCGCCTTTCGGCACCGCGATATGGGTAGTGCAGACGATCGACCCGATATGCATGATGGTTCCCCACTCTTGAATCTTGAAACCCGGCCCGCTGGCGAGCCGGCAAATGCACGATCCGCGCCGCTCTCGGCGGAGCGTTGCGCGTGATCCCATTGTTCACGGTTTATCGAAGCACGAAAAGAAGAAGAAGCACGCGAAGTGCCGCGAATTCGTCGAATGTCTCCAATCCACCACTGCGCCGGGCGCGTACTGATCCGCCCGGTTACCCCCATCATACCCTGTCGAATGTGACCGCCCGCCGAAACCGCCCGGCAGCGCCGCGCGCACGGATTGACGCCACATGCGTACCGCTTCGCTTCTGCCGCGCGGGATCATCGGCACACGCGCCGCGATCGGCGCCGACTTCGCGTCGCGCGCACCGCATGCCGACCGCTTTTCACCCGTTTGCGCATGCTGGCGTGCGCAGCGGCCGGCGCACCGGTGTCGGCCCGTATCGACGCAACATGTCGCTCGCGATATGCAGCTGCCGACAAGGCGTTGCGTTCGGCGGTTGTCTTGCGGTACCTTAGGCTTTCGTTCGCGTTCACTCGCATTCCGACACGATGCCTCCGCTCACGTCCGCCCTTGCCCAATCCCGGCCGCAGTTCGACTCGCGGCCGCAGGCGTGCGCGCATCCGTCGGTCCTTCCCCCTCCTGTCGCACCGCCGCCCGTCAGCGCTGCGCCGCCCCCGCCGGCGGCACGCGTCGGCTGACCGGCCGGCTTCCGTTTTCGTCTTCCATTCGCCTCGTTGGCTGCAGGTGCGTGCGTCGCGACGCACGGCATGTTGCTGCGCGCGCGGATGGAACGTTTCGATCCGTTCGACAGGTGGATTCACATGGTTTCGTTCAAACGCGCGCTCGCCGCGCATGGCGCGACGTCGCTCTTCGTGCTGCTGTGGAGCAGCGGGGCGATCTTCGCTGAACTCGGTCTGCGTCACGCATCCGCGTTCGTCTTTCTCACTGCCCGTTTCGCGCTCGCATCGCTCGTGCTGCTCGCGCTGGCCTTCGTGCGCAAGCACTGGCTGCCGCCGCGCGGCGAGCGGCGCATGGCTGTGCTGACCGGCTTGCTGATGATGGGCGGCTATTCGATCTTCTACCTGCTCGCGCTCGAGCGCGGCATCGCGCCCGGCGTGCTCGCGACGATCCTCGGCGTGCAGCCGATCCTCACGCTCGCGATCGTCGAGCGTCGCTGGCAGCCGGTGCGCATCGCGGGGCTCGCACTGTCGCTCGCCGGCCTCGCGCTCGTCGTCGGGCGTGGCGTGAGCGACATGAGCGGCGGGAAGGGCGGCCTGTCGGCTGCCGGCATCGCGTGCGCGCTCACGGCGCTCGTCGCGCTGACCGTCGGCTCGCTGCTGCAAAAGCGCGTCCGCGCGGCGCCCGCCGACGTGCTGCCGCTGCAGAATGCGATCGGCCTCGCGCTGTGCATCGCGATCGCGCCGTTCCGGCCGGTGTCGTTCGACGCGAGCTGGGCGTTCGTCGTGCCGCTGCTGTGGCTCGGCATCGTGATTTCGGTGATCGCGCAACTGCTGTTCTACCGATTGATGCAGCGCGGCGATCTCGTGAACGTGACGAGCCTGTTCTATCTCGTGCCCGTCGTCACCACGCTGATGGATGCCGTGTGGCTCGGCAACCGGCCCGAGCCGCTCGCGCTCGCCGGCATGGGCGCGATCGTCGCCGGGCTCGCGCTCGTGTTCCGCGCGCCGGCCGGCCGCCCGCACCCCGAGCGCGCGTGAGCGGGGCGGGCCGCCGCGCCTGCGGGGGCGGCGGCCCGCATCGGACACATACGACGATTCCGCGAAAATCGAAAGGAACGGGAAAGATGCGTGCAAGGCGTTCGTCTTGCTTGCACGAAAAACGCGTGCTTCTCGGGGTTTTCCGCTGATTTTTAATGGTTCGGATAGCGAAAAACGCCGCCGGTTGCCTATACTCGAATGGACGGCCTGCACGTAACGGGCCGGACCCATACTAGAAACGCCCGGCATGGGACCGGGGTGAGCGTACGCATGCCGACTTCGGCCGACATCCCGCGAGGATGGAGCCCAGGCAAGCACCGAAACGCCCACTTCGGTCGACACTGGAGACACGCATGACGACCTATTTCACGATCGGCGACTTCATCCTGTTGATTCCGATGGCGCTGGCCGGAGCGCTATTTCTCGGCGCGGTGCCGTGCGCGACCCAATTCCGTCACAACCTGCTGCGCGTACTCGGCGTCATTCTCGGCGTCGGTGTCGCGGTGCTGCTCGTTGAAGGCCTGCCTGCGCTGATCTAGCGCGCCGCCAGTGCGCGACGTGCGTCGCTGCATCGCAGCGACGCGACGTACGGTCCGCGAGCCGGCGGCACGGCACGCGATGTTTCGCATGCCGTATCGACTCCCGATCAGATCGCCTGATCGGTGGACGGCTTTTCCCACAGATTGATGCCGCCTTCCGTCGCGTAACGATCGATCTCCGCGAGCTCCTCCGCCGAGAATTCGAGGTTCTTCAACGCACCGACGTTCTCGCGCACCTGCTCCGCGCGGCTCGCGCCGATCAGCGCGGACGTCACGCGACCGTGACGCAGCACCCATGCCAGGGCCATCTGCGCAAGGCTCTGCCCGCGCCGTTCGGCGATCGTGTTGAGCTTGCGCACATGCTCGAGGTTGTCCGCGCTCAGGTGTTCCTGCTTCAGCGAGCCGCCGCCCGGCTTGTTCACGCGCGCGTCGGCCGGCACGCCATTCAGGTACTTCGACGTCAGCAAGCCCTGCGCGAGCGGCGTGAACGCGATGCTGCCCGCGCCGACGTCGTCGAGCGTGCCGAGCAGGTCGCGCTCGATCCAGCGGTTCAGCATGTTGTACGAAGGCTGGTGAATCAGCAGCGGCACCTTGTATTGCGCGAGCAGCTCGGCCATCTCGCGCGTCTTCGCGGCCGAATACGACGAGATGCCGATGTAGAGCGCCTTGCCCTGCTGCACGGCCGACGCGAGTGCGCCCGCCGTTTCCTCGAGCGGCGTGTGCGCGTCGAATCGGTGCGAATAGAAGATGTCGACGTAGTCGAGCCCCATCCGCTGCAGGCTCTGGTCGAGACTCGCGAGCACGTACTTGCGCGATCCGCCGCCGCTGCCGTACGGCCCCGGCCACATGTCCCAGCCGGCCTTCGTCGAGATCAGCAGCTCGTCGCGATACGGCCGGAAATCCTCTTTCAGCAGCCGGCCGAAATTGATTTCGGCGCTGCCGTACGGCGGCCCGTAGTTGTTCGCGAGGTCGAAGTGGTTGATGCCGAGGTCGAACGCGGTGCGCAGGATCTCGCGCTGCGTCGAGATCGGCGTCGAGTCGCCGAAGTTGTGCCACAGACCCAGCGACAGGGCGGGCAGTTTGAGCCCGGATTTGCCGCAGGTGCGGTATTGCATGTCGGCATAACGTTCGGAAGCTGCTTCGTAGGCCATGAGTCTGTTCCGTCAGGACATCGGGGGAAGGGACGCGCGCCGGCCGCGCACGTGGCGCGCCGGCGGCGAAGGAGTCATACGACGACTATGGTAGCGAAAGCGGCCGGATCGCGCACGGCGGCACGGCGATGGACGCGACCGCGGCCGTCGCCTACACTGCGGCGTCTCGAATCACCGTTTCAGCGAGGTTGGTATGTCCCGGGTCATCTCGGTTGCACTGCTCGTCGGCGGCATCGTGCTGCTGTATTTCGGCGGCCAGTCGTTCCATTCGATCAACGACAACGTGTCGCGCTTCTTCACCGGCTCGCCCGCGACGAAGACGATTCTGCTGATCGTCGGCGGCGCCGTCGCATCGTTCGCCGGCCTGATCGGCCTCGCGATGCCGGGCAGCAAGCGCTGATCGCTGCGCATCGCGACGCCCGCACGCCCCGCCTCGCGCGCGCGGGCACCAAACGAAACGGGCGGCCACGCCGCCCGTTGCTTCATTCGCCCGCGATGCGGCGCATCGCGTGACCGGAGGCGGCAACACCCTGCCGCGCAGATCCCGACCTAGAACTGCACTTCCGGCTTCGACGCCGAGCGTGTGCCGGGCACCGGCCGGTTGCTTGCGCCGTGATACGTGTACACGAGCGAGAACTTCACCTGGTCGGAACGGTTCTGCCCGGCCGAATGCAGCGTGTTGCAGTGAAAGAACACGACGTCGCCCGTCCCCAGCGACGGACACGTGGCCGCGTCGATCATCCTGCGGTTTTCCGGCAGATCGCCGCGGAAGAACTTCGCGTCGTCGAACGCTTCCGGCCCGAATTCGGCCGTATGCGAACCGGGCACGAGCCACAACGCGCCGTTCTCGTTGGTTTCAGGCCCGAGGGCGAGCCACACCGACACCATGTCGGGACGCTCGAACGCCCAGTAGCGGAAATCGCGATGCCAGCCGGTCAGGCTGCCGTACGCCGGGTGCTTCGTCATCATGCAGTTGTGATGCGCGCGCGACAGCACGGGCTCTTCACCGAAATACTCGCGCATCCACGCGCCGATTTCAGGGGCGACCGCGCGCTCGGCAAACGCCGGATCGCGCGAATACGCGTCGAGCAGCCGCCGCACCGTATGCCCGCCCGGCGCATGCTTCGATTCGGGCGCGCCCGGGTAGCGCAGGTCGGCCTCGAACTCGATCGGCTCGGCGGCCTCCCGCAACTGGCGCTGCGCGATCTGCCTGAGCGCCGCGCACTGCGCCTCGCCGACGAGGCCGCGCGCGACGACGAAGCCGCGCTCGCGCAATTCCGCGACTTGCGCGCGGATCGATTCCGACTGCAATGGAGACGACATGGGATGCCAGACGTTTATTGTGTGAATGTGACGATTGTAAATCGGCGCCGGATACCGCGAACAGCACCATTGTCGTGCGCAGGGGCATGCCAATCGCGGCTTTGATCCGGGTCAAGGGAACTGTGCGACGCGGCACCTGCCTCAGCGACAGGCGGTATGCGGCACACGCGTTGCGGCACAAGGGTTTATCGCGACTTTTGCCCGTCACGAAACCCCTGTAGCCTGACGCGGCCTGTCAATTCTGGCGGGGGCGGCGCGCAGCGGGATCCGATAAGATCCGTTGTGCCATCCGAGGCCGTTCATACCAGTGCGCTCTTCAGGGCGCCATCCATACAAGCGAAGCATCGTTCACATGCCATTCCGTCTGACTTCCCGTTTCAACCGCGCTGCGAAGCGTGTCGTGCCGTCCGCTCCCGCCCGCTCGCTGCGCCATCACCGCGCACGCACGCAGGCGCTGGCCGAGCGTACGCCCACGCACAGCCGGTTGGACGGCATCCGTGCGTGGTTCCACGCGTTTTTCTCGATGATGAGCGCGCAGACGTTCGCGCGCCGCGCCGGCCTGCGCTCGCTGCTGCAGAAGCCGTCGTCGCTGCGCGCGCTCGCGCTGCGCCGCACGCTCGGCCCGCAGCGCCGCGTCAACCGCCCGCGCCGCCTCGCGGCGAGCAACGGCTGGTTCGGGTTCGGCGCACGCTGAGCGAGTGGCTGGCGGGCATGGCCCGCACCGATCGCCGCCATTGCATCGGCGGCCGAAATCCATAAAAAAACCCCGGCCTGGCCGTAATGCCGTTCAGTTAAGGTTCCGAGTCAAGTATCGAACGGTGTAGCGGAACGGTCTGGACTTGACGGCCCGAGCGC
>NZ_LOYP01000031.1:0-135265 GCF_001526365.1 Burkholderia sp. MSMB1835 | reverse complement strand
CTGCTCGGGCCGTCAAGTCCAGACCGTTCCGCTACACCGTTCGATACTTGACTCGGAACCTTAACTGAACGGCATTAGCCCCGCGGGGCGCTTTCTTTTTTACGGCTGTCCCGCCGCCCCCCGCAGGCAAGCTCAGGCGGCTTCCTGCTCGCGCCGGTACTGAACCCAGTCGCCGGACA
Organism: Burkholderia sp. MSMB1835; assembly: GCF_001526365.1. Taxonomy (NCBI): domain Bacteria; kingdom Pseudomonadati; phylum Pseudomonadota; class Betaproteobacteria; order Burkholderiales; family Burkholderiaceae; genus Burkholderia; species Burkholderia sp. MSMB1835. The sequence goes on along the minus strand of NZ_LOYP01000031.1, from coordinate 135,086 downwards.
CGATGCGCGGGCGCCCGGCCGCCGCATGCGCGGCAACCGGATAATACAGGCACGCGTACTGCCGACCGCCGAGCTCGACGGTCACCTCTTCCGGTTTGAACAGCGAGTCGACGCCCGGATAGACGCGCTCGATCTCGTCGAGCACCGGGACGAGTTGCTCGTCGACCTCGTAGACGTCGCCCCAGACCAGCGACTTGCCGGCCGGCCCGGCGAGCATGCCCGGGTAGGTGCCGAAATCGTACAGCTCGCCCGGCAGCGCGGCCGCGCCCAGCAGCGTCGGCGCGGCGATTCCGTGGCGGGCGGCCGCCTGGCCGATGTCGTTGGCCTGTCCGGCTCTCAAGGTGCCATAGACGAATACGTGGCGCATCGTGGTTCTCCTCTTCGATTCGTGTGTTGCCGTGTTCGCATGCGATCGGTGTGCGATTGGCGTGCCATTGCGCACGCATCGATAGACCGCGATACCGCCCCGATGGTTCGAACCGCCAGGGGCGCGCGACCGCGGGCGGTCGCCCCGGATTCGCCGGTGCCCACACAAAGTTCATTTGAACCCGGCATGATGGCCCGAAAAACCGCCGCATGCGCTTATGCGGCGCCTTCTAAAATAACGGCATCGCCGCCGCGCTGCCCGAACCGTTCATGAATCCGCCCGCCCAAGCCGACGTATCGAACCCGTACGACGTCATCGACATTCCGCCGGAATTCGCGCCGACGGCCGTCCATCCGATGCGGGTGCGCGCACGACAGGTCGATGCCGGCCGCCGCATTCCGCTGCACACGCATGCATGGGCGCAGCTCGCGTACGCGTCGCGCGGCGTGCTGCGCGTCGCGACGACCGGCACGACCTGGATGGTGCCGCCGTCCCGTGCGATCTGGGTGCCGCCGCACGTGACGCACGAGGTCGTGATCGTCGAAGAAGCCTATTTGCGCACGCTGTATATCGACGAGTCGATCGTGCCGGGCGGGCTCGACGCATGCCGCGTCGTCGAGGTGACGGGGCTGCTGCGCGAGCTGATCGTCGCACTCGATGCGCGCGATCTGAGCGCCGCGCGCGAGCGCCTGCTGTGCGGGCTCGTGCTCGACGAGCTGAGTCACGCCGAACCGTTGCCGCTCGCGGTGCCGATGCCGGACGAGAAACGGTTGCGCCTGCTGTGCGAATCGGTACTCGCGCACCCCGCGCACGCGGAGTCGCTCGAGCACTGGGCGAGCGAGGTCGGCGCGAGCACGCGCACGATATCGCGGCTCTTCAAGCAGGAACTGGGCGTGAGTTTTTCGCAGTGGCGCCAGCAGGCGCTGCTCGCGCGGGCGATCCCGCTGCTGAACCAGGGGCGCCCGCTGTCGCATATCGCGCGTGAGCTCGGCTACCAGAGCCAGAGCGCGTTCTCGGCCATGTTCCGTCGTGCGTTCGGCGAAAGCCCGCGCGCGTTCATGCTGCGCGGCTACGAGCATCGAGGCCCGGACGGCGCCGCCGCGGACAGCGAAACGCCAGACGACGACGGCGCGATCGACACGGCCCGCTGATCGCCCGCTCCGGCACGCCGGACCGTCAGACCGGCCGCACCATGTGGCGGATCGAGCCGAGTTGCGCGAGCCGCGGCCCGGTGACCCGGTAGCCCATGCGCAGGTACAAATGCGCGGCGGGATTGTCGACGAACACGCGCAACTGCAGTTCGTGCAGCCCGCGCGCACGCGCCCAGCGATGCGACATCTCGAGCAGGTAGGTGCCGGCGCCCTGCCCGCGATGGCCGGCCGCGATCTGCACGTCGCGGATATGCAGCGAATCGCCCTCCTCGGTCACGCGCAGCACGCCGATGCGCTCGCCGTCGGCCTCGAGGATGAAGTTCTCGGATTCGCGCCAGCTCGCATAGAACAGATCGCTGCGCCACACGAGCCCATGGCGCTTGTAGTAGCCGCCCATGTTGCCGTGCGTCAACGCTTCGGCATACGGAAAATCGCCGGGCTCCGCGGGCCGGAGCTGATACAGGAGTCGCAGGTCGGTCGGATCGAGCATCGCGCAGGAGTCGGAAACACATCCCCGCCACGATAGCGCAGTCGCATGCGGATGCAATCGCGAATTTCTCGTAGGGTCGCGACATCCGATGCAGCACGCGGCATGGCGGCACGCGCGCTCGGAAGTGCAAACGAAAAAGCCCACACGAGGCGGGCTTTTTCGTTTTCTGGCGGAGCGGACGGGACTCGCCTACCTGCCGCAGGCCGCGCTGCGCTGGCAAGCGCAGCCCTTCGAGTCCCGCCGGAAGCCGCGCAGGCGGCTTCCTCCGCCCCGCAGTCACGTGCCCGCAAGCGGGCACGACGAGCGATACCAATGAAAAAGCCCGCACGAGGCGGGCTTTTTCATTTTCTGGCGGAGCGGACGGGACTCGAACCCGCGACCCCCGGCGTGACAGGCCGGTATTCTAACCGACTGAACTACCGCTCCAGTCTTGCTGCTTGCCTGGCAGGCGTCGGTTACTTCCTGCCGGCGCGTCGTTTGTTCGAACGACACCGAAATCTGGCGTCCCCTAGGGGATTCGAACCCCTGTACTCACCGTGAAAGGGTGATGTCCTAGGCCTCTAGACGAAGGGGACAACGTACTGCGTACATCCTTAACGAGAAAGCCCGTTCAAAAACGCTTTTGAACGGGCTTCGTTCTGGCGGAGCGGACGGGGCTCGAACCCGCGACCCCCGGCGTGACAGGCCGGTATTCTAACCAACTGAACTACCGCTCCAGCTTTTCTGCACCACCGCCCGCAGGATCTCGTCACGTTCCTGCACGCGTTGCGACACTTCTACGAAACGCCGCTGAATCTGGCGTCCCCTAGGGGATTCGAACCCCTGTACTCACCGTGAAAGGGTGATGTCCTAGGCCTCTAGACGAAGGGGACAACGTACTGCTTACATCTTTAATACAAAAGCCCGCTCAAAAACGTCTTGAACGGGCTTCGTTCTGGCGGAGCGGACGGGACTCGAACCCGCGACCCCCGGCGTGACAGGCCGGTATTCTAACCGACTGAACTACCGCTCCAGCTTTCTTACCCAACCCGCAGGACGTCGGTTACGTTCCTGCAAGCCTGCGACACTTCTACGAAACGCCGCTGAATTTGGCGTCCCCTAGGGGATTCGAACCCCTGTACTCACCGTGAAAGGGTGATGTCCTAGGCCTCTAGACGAAGGGGACAAAATCTTTTCAGATTCGTCTGACTTTCGCTATTTACTTTCATTCAACAGCGAAGGCCGAAATTCTAACTGCTTTGAATCATTTTGTGAAGCATTTATTACTACCGCTGCTTCGCAAATCAATCCAGCTTGTTCTGTTGGTGGAGGTAAGCGGGATCGAACCGCTGACCTCTTGCATGCCATGCAAGCGCTCTCCCAGCTGAGCTATACCCCCTTGCAGAACAGAAATGAGATTATATGGACCGATTTCGAACTTGTAAATACCCTTTTTACGATTCGCGCGAAATTTTTTGCGAAGCGGTCCGCTCGCTCATCCGCGGACCACTTCGCGCGCACGAACGTCAGGCCAGCGCGGCCTCGATGCGCGACACCACGACGTCGCGGCCGAACAGCACGAGCACCGCATCGATCGACGGCGTGTGCGTCGTGCCCGCCACCAGCAGACGTACCGGCATCGCGAGCTGCGGCATCTTCAGCTTGTGCGTGGCGAGCGTCGCCTTCAATGCGGCGGACACCGCTTCCTTCGTCCAGTCGGCCGCCTTCAGCGCGGCGACGAGATCGGCCAGCGCCGGCCGCACCGCATCGGTCACGTGCTGCGCGAGCGCATCGGCGTCGGGCGCCGGCACGCGGTAGAACATCGTCGCGCCTTCCGCGATTTCCTTGACCGTCGTCGCACGATCCTTCATCAGGCCGACCACCGCGTCGAGCGCGGGGCCCGTCGCGATCGCCGCGTCGTCGATGCCGAGCGCGTCGAGGAACGGCTTCGCGAGTTCGGCGAGGCGCGCGTTGTCGGCTTCCTTGATGTAATGCGCGTTCAGCCAGCTCAGCTTGCTGTGGTCGTACTGCGCAGGCGACTTGCCGAGATGCTCGAGATCGAACCATTCGACGAACTGCTCGCGCGAGAAGATCTCGGCGTCGCCGTGCGACCAGCCGAGCCGCGCGAGATAGTTGACGACGGCCTCCGGCAGGAAGCCCGCGTCGCGGTACGCCATCACGCTCATCGCGCCGTGCCGCTTGCTCATCTTCTCGCCCTGCTCGTTCAGCACGGTCGGCAGGTGCGCATAGACGGGCGGCTCGCCGCCGAGCGCATTCAGGATGTTGATCTGGCGCGGCGTGTTGTTCACGTGGTCGTCGCCACGGATCACGTGCGTGATGCCCATGTCCATGTCGTCGACCACCACGCAGAAGTTGTAGATCGGCGTGCCGTCCGGGCGCGCGATCACGAGGTCGTCGAGCTCCTCGTTCGAGATCTCGACACGCCCCTTCACCGCGTCGTCCCACACGACCGTGCCCGTCAGCGGATTGCGAAAGCGCAGCACCGGCTTCACGCCGGCCGGCGGCTCCGGCAGCACCTTGCCGGGCTCCGGACGCCACGTGCCGTCGTAGCGCGGCTTCAGGCCGGCTTCGCGCTGGCGTTCGCGCAGCGCGTCGAGCTCCTCGGCCGACATGTAGCACGGGTACGCGAGGCCCTTCTCGAGCATCTGCGCGAGCACTTCGCGATAGCGGTCCATGCGCTGCATCTGGTAGATCGGGCCTTCGTCGAAATCCAGCCCGAGCCACTGCATCCCTTCGAGGATCGCATCGACCGCTTCCTGCGACGAGCGCTCGACGTCGGTATCCTCGATGCGCAGCACGAACGTGCCTTTCATCTTGCGGGCGAACGCCCACGGATAGAGTGCGGAGCGGATGTTGCCGAGGTGGATGAAGCCGGTGGGACTCGGCGCGAAGCGGGTACGGACAGGACGGGTCATAAACGGTAACTCGAACGCCTGGGGCGCATGAATGATTCGACGCGGGACGACGACGGCAGCCCCGACAGCAACGGAGCCGGCGACGCCCGGAACGGGAAAGAAGCCGGAATTATACTCGCGCCGGACATCGCGCCAAGCGCACCGCTTGCTTTATGATGTGCGCGCCGCGGCCGCCAGCCGGCGCGGCGCCGGCCGCCCGGAACCCGCTGCGCGGCCGCTCGCAACCTATCGCCGCCGCGGGCCGTGTAACCCGCCGCCAAGCCGCCGGAGAACCATTCGATGTCGTCCCCTCGCCTGTCGCGCCGCCACTTCACGATCGCGTGCGCGTCCGCCAGCCTCGCCGCCTGCACGTCCTTCGGCGACAAGTCCCGTCCCGGCACGGCCCTGCCGCAGGAGAAGCCCGTCAAGATCGGCATCGCGCTCGGCGGCGGCGCCGCGCGCGGCTTCTCGCACATCGGCGTGCTGAAGGCGCTCGAGGCGCGCGGCATTCCGGTCGAAATCGTCGCCGGGACGAGCGCGGGCTCGGTGGTCGGCGCGCTCTACGCGTCCGGCATGAGCGCGCTGCAGATCAACAAGATCGCGCTCGACATGGACCAGGCATCGATCAGCGACTGGGCGCTGCCGTTTCGCTCGCGCGGCCTGCTGCAAGGCGTCGCGCTGCAGAACTTCCTGAACAAGACGCTCAACAATCGACCGATCGAGAAGATGGCGAAGCCGCTCGGCATCGTCGCGACGGACCTGCAAAGCGGCCAGCCGATCCTGTTCCAGCAAGGCAATACCGGGCTCGCGGTACGCGCGTCGTGCAGCGTGCCGTCGGTGTTCGAGCCGGTGAAGATCGGCAATCGCGAATATGTGGACGGCGGCCTGGTGAGCCCGGTGCCGGCGTCGTTCGCGCGGAAGATGGGGGCGAGCTTCGTGATCGCGGTCGACATTTCGGCCCGACCGGACGGCGCGGCGACCAACAACCCGATCGAGATGCTGCTGCAGACCTTCACGATCATGGGCCAGACGATCAAGACCTACGAGCTCGACAAGTATGCGGACGTCGTGATTCGCCCGAACCTCGCGGCGATGGGCGGCAGCGACTTCAACCAGCGCAACGCGGCGATCCTCGCGGGCGAGGAAGCGGTCGCGCGCATCATGCCGGAACTGCAGCGCAAGCTCGCGGCGGCACGCGGCGTGGCTGCCACCGCGTAAGCCGCAATAGCGGGGGCGCGGCGCACGCCGCTTCCCCGCTGGCCGGCGGAACGACTTGCGCGTCGTCGTCCGCGCCAGTCCCAAAACAAAAAACCCTGCCGCCTTTCGGTGACAGGGTTTTTTATTGTCCGGCCCGACTGCCCGGCAAACGTCAGTTGTTGCCGTTCGCCGAATCGTCGCCGATCGTCGCGCGCACGCGCTGACGCAGATCTTCGGGCTTCATCGGGAATTCCGATTCGATCCGGCGCGCACCGGTGAAACGCTTTTCCCAGTAGCCGCTGTCGAGATCGTCGACGCGAACGGTGCTGCCCGTCGACGGCGAATGCACGAACTTGTTGTCGCCGATGTAGATGCCGACGTGCGAGAACGTGCGGCGCATCGTGTTGAAGAACACGAGATCGCCCGGCTTCAGGTTGCTCATGCTCACCTTCTCGCCGACGCGGCTCATTTCTTCCGCGCGACGCGGCAGCGACATGCCGAGCGTGTCCTGGAACACGTAGCGCACGAAGCCGCTGCAGTCGAGGCCCGAATCCGGCGAGTTGCCGCCCCAGCGATACCGCACGCCGATCATGTTCAGCGCGCCGACCACCACGTCGCCCGCCTTGCCCGCCATGCCGGCAAGGAACGACTTCGCGCCGCCGCTCGACGGCTGTGCGCTGGTCTGCTGGAGGGGGGCACCCGACCCGATCTGAGTCGAATTGGTGACATTCTGGTTAAAACTGCTGACTTCGTCGGCGAACGCGCCGGGAGCTGCTGCGAACAGGGCGCCGATGAATAGCCCGGCGATGGTGCGCGCGCATGCCTGGGTCAGGGATCGATGCTGCATTGGTCGATGGAATGTGCTTAAAAATCAGCTGATTGGCGGAAAATTTCGGTCGATACTAGCCAGCGCGTAATCGTTTGTCAAAACAAATTAATAAATACAATCGAGATGGTCAGACCATTGGACGCCTATCACGCTTTCCAGACCGCTTTCAACAGCTTTTGTGTGTAAGGATGTGACGGTCTGGTGAAGATGTCGGCCACCTCCCCCGACTCGACGACGGCGCCGTCCTGCATCACCGCGACGCGGTGCGCCATCGCGCCGATCACCTCCAGGTCGTGGCTGATGAACACATAGCCGAGGTTGTATTTCTGTTGCAAATTCGCGAGCAGCTTCAGCACCTGCTGCTGGATCGACACGTCGAGCGCCGACGTCGGCTCGTCGAGGATCAGGATGCGCGGCTCCAGCACGAGCGCGCGCGCGATCGCGATCCGCTGGCGCTGGCCGCCCGAGAATTCGTGCGGATAACGGTGCAGCACCGTACGGTCGAGGCCGACTTCGCGCAGCACCGCGAGCGACTTCGCGCGGCGGGCGTCGGGCGTCATGTCCGGGCGATGCAGCGCGAGCCCCTCGCCGACGATCCGCTCGATCGTGTGACGCGGCGAAAGCGAACTGAACGGATCCTGAAAGACCACCTGCATGTTCGAGCGCAGCGCGGTCCGTTCGCGGCCGCGATAGGCCGACAGCGCGCGCCCCTGGAATTCGATCTCGCCGCCGGCCGTCTTCTGCAGCCCCAGCAGCGCCATCGCGAGCGTCGATTTCCCCGATCCCGATTCGCCGACGATGCCGAGCGTTTCGCCCTGCCGCACCGACACCGACACGTCCGCGACGGCCGTCACCGGCACCGTGCCGAACCAGCCCGCGAAACCCGGCCGCTTGCGCGCGAACCGTACGCTCACGTGGCGCGCGTCGAGCACGACGGGCGCGATCGGCATCACCGGCGTGACCGCGCGTTGCGGCCGGCTGTTCAGCAACCGCTGCGTATACGGATGCTCGGGCGCCGCGAAGATCCGCTCGACGGGCCCGCTCTCGACGAGCCGGCCGCGCTCCATCACCGCGACGCGCTGCGCGAAGTGCCGCACGAGATTAAGGTCGTGCGTGATCAGCAGGATCGACATCCCGCGTTTTTCCGCTTCGTCGCGCTGCAGCTCCAGCAGCAGGTCGACGATCTGCGCGCGGATCGTCACGTCGAGCGCGGTGGTCGGCTCGTCGGCCAGCAGCAGGCGCGGCCGGCACGCGAGCGCCATCGCGATCATCGCGCGCTGCCGCTGGCCGCCCGACAACTGATGCGGATAGCTGTCGACGCGCTTCTCGGGTTCCGCGATGCCGGTGCGCGCGAGCAACGCGATCGCGCGCTTGCGCGCTTCCACCGCCGATACGCCGTCGTGCAGCACGATCGTCTCGCCGATCTGCACGCCGATCGTATACAGCGGGTTGAGCGCCGTCATCGGCTCCTGGAAGATCATCGCGATGTCCGAGCCGCGCAGCCCGCGCATCTCGCGCTCGCTCTTGCTTGCCAGATCCTGCCCCGCGAAGCGGATCGCACCGCCGACTTCGGCGTCGCGCAGCAACCGCAGGATCGACAACGCGGTCACGCTCTTGCCGGAGCCCGACTCGCCGACGAGCGCGACCCGCTCGCCGCGCCCGATCGCGAGCGTCACGTCGTCGACGGCCACCGTGTCGCCGAAGCGCACGTGCAGGTGCTCGAGCGACAGCAGCGGCTCGCCCGCCTTCGATACGGCCGCGTCGCTCATCGCTGGCCTCCCGCGGCGCGCATCGAGTCGGCGATGCGCGTGTCGAGCGCGTTGCGCAGCGCATCGCCCATGAAGGTCAGCAGCAACAGCGTCGCGACCAGCACGCCGAACGTCGACAGCGAAATCCACCACGCGTCGAGGTTGCCCTTGCCCTGCGCGAGCAGCTCGCCGAGGCTCGGCGTCGGCGGCGGCACGCCGAGCCCGAGGAAGTCGAGGCTCGTCAGCGCGAGGATCGAGCCGCTCATCCGGAACGGCAGGAACGTGATCACCGGCGTGAGACTGTTCGGCAGCACGTGGCGCCAGATGATCTGCCCGTTCGTGAGCCCCATCGCCCGCGCCGCGCGCACGTAGTCCTGCGTGCGGTTGCGCAGGAATTCCGCGCGCACGTAGTCGGCGAGGCCGATCCAGCCGAACAGCGACAGCAGCACGATCAGCAACAGGAAGCTCGGCTCGAAGATCGACGCGAAGATGATCAGCAGGTACAGCTCGGGCAGCGAGCTCCAGATCTCGATCAGCCGCTGCCCGACGATGTCGATGCGCCCGCCGAAGAAGCCCTGCACGGCGCCCGCGGCGATGCCGAGCAGCGTGCCGATCGCGGTCAGGATCAGCCCGAATTCGACCGACACGCGGAACCCGTACACGAGCCGCGCGAGCAGGTCGCGGCCCTGCGCATCGGTGCCGAGCCAGTTCTCGCGCGACGGCGGCGCCGGGTTCGGCACGGTCGAGAAGTAGTTCAGCGTGTCGTAGGAGTAGCGGTTCGGCGGGTACACGACGAAGTTGCCGGGCGCCTCGAGCCGCTTGCGTACATACGGATCGAGATAGTCGGCCGGCGTCGGGAAATCGCCGCCGAAGGTCGTCTCCGGGTACGCATGGAACATCGGGAAATAGGTCCGCCCGTCGTAGCGCACGACGAGCGGCTTGTCGTTCGACCACAGCGGCGCCGCGAGGCTCGCGGCAAAGGCCACGACGAAGATCACGAAGCTCCAGTAGCCGAGGCGCTGCTGCCTGAAGCGCTGCCACACGCGGCGGGCGGGCGACGGCGACACGCGCGCCCGCGCGGCGTCGATGCGGGAAGAGGCGACGGCCCGGTTCATCGCGCACCTCGCCCGCCGGCGCCGGGCATGCGAATGGCTCGTTTCATGTCAGCGCTCCAGGTTGTCGAATTGAATGCGCGGATCGACCCACACATAGCAAAGATCGGAGACCAGCTTGGTCGCGAGCCCGATCAGCGTGAACAGGTACAGCGTGCCGAGCACGACCGGGTAGTCGCGCCGCACGACCGACTCGTACGACAGCAGCCCGAGGCCGTCGAGCGAGAACAGCGTCTCGATCAGCAGGCTGCCCGTGAAGAACGCACCGATGAACGCGGCCGGGAAGCCGACGATCAGCGGCAACATCGCATTGCGGAACACGTGCTTCCACAGCACGCTGCGCTCGGAGAGCCCCTTCGCGCGCGCGGTCAGCACGTATTGCCGGCGGATCTGGTCGAGAAACGCGTTCTTCGTGAGCATCGTGACGACCGCGAAGCTGCCGACGACCGACGCGGTGATCGGCAGCGCGATGTGCCACAGGTAGTCGAGCACCTTGCCGACGAGCGACAGCTGCGCGAAGTTGTCCGACGTGAGGCCGCGCAGCGGAAAGAGCTGCCAGAACGAGCCGCCGCCGAACAGCACGAGCAGCAGCACACCGAGCACGAAGCCCGGGATCGCATAGCCGACGAGCACGACGAGGCTCGTCGCGACGTCGAACGGCGAACCGTTGCGCACCGCCTTCGCGATGCCGAGCGGCACCGAGATCAGGTACGTGAGGAAGAACGTCCACAGCCCGATGCTGATCGACACGGGCAGCTTCTGCACGACCAGCGACCACACGCTCTGGTGGCGAAAATAGCTGTCGCCGAGATCGAAGCGTGCGAAGCGCTTCAGCATCAGCCAGTAGCGTTCGAGCGGCGGCTTGTCGAAACCGTACAGCGCCTTGAGCTGCGCGAGCTGCTGCGCGTCGACGCCGGTGTGCGCGCGCATCCCGAACGGCGTCGCGCCCTGCTCCGTCGCGCCCTTGCGCAACTCCTGCACGGCCTGCTCGACCGGGCCGCCCGGCACGAACTGGATCACCGCGAACGTGAGCGTCAGCACGCCGACGAGCGTCGGGATCATCAGCAGCAGGCGTTTGAGGATGTAGCTCCACATAGGGCGTCGACTCGTGATCGGATGGCGGGTTGGACGGAGGGCCGGCGCGGGTCAGTGATCGGGCTTCGCCCACCAGGTCGACACGACCCAGCCCTCGGCCGAATAGTACAGCGGCAGCGTCTGCGGATAGGCCAGCGTGCGCTTGTACGCGATGCGGTGCGTCGTGCTGTACCACTGCGGGACCGCGTAGTAGCCGTGCATCAGCACGCGGTCGAGCGCGTGCGTCGCGTCGAGCAGTTCCTCGCGCGTCTGCGCGGTGCCGAGCGCATGCAGCAACGCGTCGACGGCCGGCGATTTCAGCCCGATGAAGTTGTCGGAGCCCGGCTCGTCGGCGAACTTGCTCGCGTAACGCGAGTATTGCTCGGCGCCCGGCACCTGCACGCCCGGCAGGCGGATCGTCGTCATGTCGTAGTCGAACGCATCGAGGCGCTTTTGCAGCAGCGCGTAATCGGCCGTGCGAAAGCGCACGTCGATGCCGAGCTTCGCGAGGTTGCGCCGGTAGGCGGTCACGACGCCTTCCATCGCGCCGCCCGCATCGTCCAGGATCTCGAACGCGAACGGCTCGCCCTTCGCATTGCGCAGCGCGCCGTCGCGGTAGGTCCAGCCGGCTTGCTCGAGCAGTGCGCGCGCCTTCAGCAGGTTCGCGCGCAGCGAACCGGGCGGATTCGTGTCCGGCTGCGCGACCATCGGGCCGAACACGGCCGGATCGAGCTGCGCGCGCAGCGGCTCCAGCAGCTTCAGCTCGCCCTCGCCCGGCGTACCGGTCGCCTGCAGGTCGGTATCGGCGAAATAGCTGTCGAGGCGCGTGTATGCGCTGTAGAACAACTGGCGGTTCAGCCACTCGAAGTCGAACGCGAGATCGAGCGCCTGGCGCACGCGCACGTCGCGGAACAGCGGCCGGCGCAGGTTCATGAAGAAGCCCTGCATGCCGGCGCCGTTATGTTGACGGAATTCGCGCTTGACGAGCTCGCCGCTGTCGAAGCGCTTGCCGACGTCGCGCCGCGTCCAGTTGCGCGCGATGTACTCGACGAGCACGTCGTATTCGCCGGCCTTGAACGCCTCGAGCCGCGCGACGCCGTCGCCGTACAGCTTGTAGACGATCCGCTCGAAGTTGTTGGTGCCGATCCGTACCGGCAGATCGGCGCCCCAGTACGCGGGATTGCGCCGGTAGGTGATCGTGCGGCCGTTGTCGTAGCGCTCGATCAGGTACGGGCCGCTGCCGATCGGCTGCTCGAACGCGAGCTGGTCGAACGGGACGCGCGAGCCGTCCGCGCGCAATCCCCACTTGCGCGAGAACACGGGCACGCCGCCGGCGATCAGCGGCAACTCGCGATTCGCGCTGCGGAACTCGAACCGAACGGTCGCCGGATCGACGACCACGGCTTTCGCGATCTCCGCGAAATATGCGCCGAACTGCGGTGCGGCCTGCTTGCTCTTCAGCGTGTCGAACGAAAACTTCACGTCGTCGGCCGTGACGCGATCGCCGTTCGAGAAGCGCGCGCGCGGATTCAGGTGGAACGTGACCGAGCGGCGGTCCGGCGCGACGTCGATGTCGTCCGCCAGCAGCCCGTATGCGGACGCCGGTTCGTCGGAGCTGCCGGTCGCGAGGCTCTCGAACAGCATGTCGATGCCGGGCGCGGAGTTGCCGCGCATCGTGAACGGATTGAACTTGTCGAACGACGTCATCCGGCTCGGGTTCGCGAGCACGAGCGTGCCGCCCTTCGGCGCGTCGGGGTTCACGTAGTCGAAATGCCTGAAGCCCGGCGGATACTTCGGCTCGCCGTACTGCGCAATCGCGTAGGCCGCGTGCGCGGACGGCGTGGCGAGCGCGGCGTGCAGCGCCAGCACCGCGGCCATGCGGCCGGCGGCCCGCAGCGCGCCGACGCAGGCGCGCGCGGCGGCGGTCCGGGGCGAACCCTTCGTCATAGAGGCCCTGTCGTCGAATGAGGGTAGTAACGTGGAGCGATTCTACCCATTCAATCCGTTGAGCCAAAAGAAAACCGCCACACGGGCGGTTTCCTCGCGAGCCACTGTCGCGCACGCGGCACGCATGCGCGACCGGCCGTCGATCAGCGCCAGCCGTTGTGGCGGCCGTGATCCCAGTGGCCGCGATCGCCGCCCCAGCCGCGCCCATGGTGGCGATACCACTCGTCGCGGCCCCAGTAGCGACGGCCGTCCCAGTAGCGGTCGCCGTGCCAACCGATCACGATCGCCGGCGCCGGCGCATACACGGGCGCCGGTGCATAGACAGGCGCCGGCTGATAGACGACCGGCGGAGGCGGCGGCGCATACACGGGCGCGGGCGCGACGTAGACCGGTGCCGGCACGCCGACGTTGATCCCGACATTGACTCCCGCCATTGCTGCGCCCGACACGAGCAAGGCCGTCATACCGGTCAGGAGCGAGGCAACACGCAAAGTCTTCATGGATTCCTCTTCTGGTTGTGTCATGTGTGATTCGACTATAGCGGCAAGCGCCGTCCCCGCATATTTCAAGTTTGTAAGAACTGATGCGCGGCATCGCAACGGAAAGCCCGCGCTAACGTCTTGTAACAATCGACGCCGATTTGCCCACCGCGCCCGCGCATACCGAGTCGCGGCTGTTTGGCAGCTTCGGCGGTCGTCAAGATCTTCTTCGAGCCGGGCGGCGATATCTCAGCCGTCATCCGCCCGTGTCGAACCGGAAGCCGAATCGCGCAACCGTTTCGATCCGCGCGGAAAACGCATGCGCGGCCAGCTTGCGCCGCAACCGCACGATCAGCGCATTGACCGTTTCGGGTTCGACGTCGGCATCGCCCCACGCGTAACGCAGCACGGCGTCGCGCCCGACCGGCCGCCCTGCTTCGCGCAGCAGGCATTCGACCACGCGAAATTCCCGTGCGCTGAGCGCGAGCTGCCGGCCACGCTCGTCGAGTGCGCGCGTCGCCGTGTCGAGCCGGATCGAGTCACGCATCGCGACGATGCCCGCGCGGCGCCACAGCGCGCGCAACCGCTCGTGCAATTCGACGAACGAACACGGATGGGCGAGGCATACGTCGCAGCCGGCCTCGAGCATTCGCGCACGCTGGGCGGACGTCGTGCCGGCGACGATCGCGGCAATCGTCGCGCTGCCGGCCGACGCGGCGAGCGACGGCAATCCGTCGAGAATCGCCGGCATGGCGGCACCGTCGGCCGCAACGATCACGATCGCGTCGAACCGCTCCTGCGTCGCCGCGAAACAGCCGTCGCGCCAGTCGCCGATGCGCTCGACGCCGTGCATGCTCTCGCGAAACGCCTTGTCGAGCCGCAACGCGTCCGGCGTCGGCGGCGCAATCAGCAGGATGCGCATCGATCGCCCCCGCCTGCGTCACGCGAGCGAACGCGGCCAGCATTCGACCGTGATCGCCGCACCGGCCGGCTGGGCATCGCCGATCCGCAACGCGAAACCGTGCACGCGCATCACCGCCGACACGATGCTCAACCCGAGCCCCGAGCCGTTCACATGGCGCGTGCGCTCGCCGCGATAGAAGCGTTCGAGCACCGCATTGCGCTCGCCGGGCGCAATGCCGGGCCCGGTGTCGTCGAACCGGACGAGCGGACCATGCGGCGTCGTCTGGAGCACGACGCGTACGCGGCCGCCCGGCGGCGTGAACTTGATCGCGTTGTCCGCGAGATTGCTGAACGCCTCGAACAGCAACGCACGATCGCCATGGATGCCGTCGACCGCGGCCGCATCGAGCTCGAACGACACGTCGACGGCCTCGGCCAGCGGCTCGTAAAGTTCGCACATGTCACGCAGCAAGGCCGCGACGTCGACCGCGGCAAAACCGCCGCGCCGGCTCAGCGTCCCGATCTCGGAGATGCGCAGCATCGCGCGAAAACGTTCGAGCAGGCGGTCGGTTTCGTCGCGCGCCGACGCCAGCAGCGCCGCCGACGCGGGATCGTGTGTGCAGAACGGCTGGTCGGCAAGCCGCGCCAGCATCGTATGCACGCGTGCGAGCGGCGTGCGCAGGTCGTGCGCGATCCCGTCGCAGGTATGCCGCACCTCGCCCATCAGCCGCTCGACTTCGTCGAGCATGTGATTCACGAGATGCGCGAGCAGATCGAGTTCGTCGTAGCGGCCGACCGGCAGCCGCTTGCCGAGATCGCCTTCGGCGATCTGTCGCGTGACGCGCCGGATCGCGGCGACGCGGCGCATCTGCCGCATGCCGAGCATGCTGCCGCCCGCGATGCCCGCGATCAGGATCATCACGCCGCCGATCACGAGCCCGCGGATCGCGACGTCGCGGATCTGGATGAAGTGCGACAGGTCGCGCGCAACGACCAGCGTCATCCCGTTGTCGCGGCGCACGGCCATCGCGCGCACGATCGGCGCCGCCTGGCCGTCGAGCAGCGCGAGCGTGCGGTCCAGCGTACGGCCGTGGCGATCCGTGCGCAGCGTGGGCGGCGTCGCGATGTCGCCGGCCACGCGGCGCCCGTTCGCATCGAACAGCCCGTAGAAATTCGTATGCATGTGCTCGTGCTCGAGCCGCCGATGGATCGCAAGCGGCAGCGCGGCATCGGGAATCGAATCGAAATAGATCAGTTGCCACGCGAGCACCTCGTCGGTATCGCGTGTCATCGTGTGCGTCGCGGCCACGCTGATCACGCCTGCGAGCAGCAGCAGCGACACCGAAAAGATCGCCGCGTACGCGCACAGCCAGCGAAACGTCGTCGTATGCCAGCGGCGCGTGAAGTTCGCCGCGCGGGCTGCGTCCATTCGCGCCTCCGTCAAGCGAGCATGTAGCCCGACCCGCGCACCGTCTGGATCATCGGGTCCGCGCCGGGCGGGTCGATCTTCTTGCGCAACCGGCCCATGTGGACGTCGATCAGATTGGTGCCGGGATCGAAGTGATAGCCCCACACGGCCTCGAACAGCATCGTGCGCGTGATCGTCTGGCCCGCGTTGCGCATCATGAATTCGAGCACGCGGAACTCGGTCGGCAGCAGCGGAATCTCGTCGGCGCCGCGGCGCGCGCAGCGCGAAATGAGGTCGAGCTCGAGCGCGCCGACCTTCAGCAGCGTCTGCTGCGGCACGCCCGATGCCTGCCGGCGGCGCAGCAGCACTTCGATGCGCGCGCTCAGTTCACCGGAATCGAACGGCTTCGTCAGGTAATCGTCGCCGCCCGCGCGCAACCCGCGGATGCGTTCGTCGACGTCGCCCAGCGCGCTCAGCATCAGCACCGGCGTATCGATGCCGACCGTGCGCATCGCGGTCAGGATCGCGAGTCCGTCCGCGCCCGGCAGCATCCGGTCGAGCGTGATCGCGTCGTACGATGCGCTCATCGCGCGCATCATGCCTTCGCGGCCGTTGTCGATCCAGTCGACCTCGAACCCGCGTGCGGTCAGTTCGCCGACGATTTCGTTCGCGGTCACCGCATCGTCCTCGACCGTCAGTACTCGCATGGTTGCCCTCGCCATCAACTTCAAGACGGGCGCGCACGATGCGCCCGCCACTATCGTAAGCGCTGCGATCGCCGTGCGGCGCCAGATGAAAATAGCTTCATCCTGCATCGCACCGCGCGCACATGAAACATGTTTCA
The DNA here is from genome assembly GCF_001526365.1 of Burkholderia sp. MSMB1835. Lineage (NCBI taxonomy): Bacteria > Pseudomonadati > Pseudomonadota > Betaproteobacteria > Burkholderiales > Burkholderiaceae > Burkholderia > Burkholderia sp. MSMB1835. The sequence continues at coordinate 118,643 of NZ_LOYP01000031.1, read as the reverse complement.
TCCGTGCGTCGGCCACCCTGCGACCGGGTGCGCCTACGCTGACCTCATGCGGCATCGGGCCGCGAAACCAGGAGCCATCGGATGAAACTGTCGACCACCGTCGCCTGCATGCTGCTCGCATGCGCCAGCACCGCCGCGTTCGCGGGGCCGCACCTCACGCCGCAGGAATGCACCGCGTACCCGTTCGTGCACACGGGTCGCGGAGTCACGCGTGCGGACCTCGTGCGCGAGCTGACCGAGCTCGAACAGGTCGGCTACGATCCCGCCCATGCGAGCCCGTACTACCCCGACGATCTCGACGGCGCGAAGCATCGGCTCGCCGCCGAGTACCGCGCCGACTGCACGCATGCGCTGACGGCCGACGCGGGCGCGCGACACTGACTGCACTGCCCGGCGCAACGCAACGGCCGGAAAAACAAAAAGGCGGCACGTGCGTGCCGCCTTCGCTTCGTGAATCCGCACGGATATCGACCCGCTGCGCCACGCTGCCGCTCAACGCGACATCATGTTCATGCTGACGTTGTGCATCACCCAAAGCGTGCCGACGATCAGGATCGCCGCGGTCAACACCGTATAGCTGAACGCCATCACGTTCCAGCGCTGGCCCGACGAGCCGTTCATGTGCAGGAAGTACACGAGGTGCACGACGATCTGCACGAACGCGAGCACGGCCAGCCCGACGAGCGACGCATGCGGCGACAGCACGCCGCCCATCACGAGGCCGAACGACGCGGCCGTGAGCAGCACCGACAGGATGAAACCGGCGACGTAGCCGCCGACGCTGCCGTGCCCTTCTTCGAGTTGAGACGAATGCGAATGGGCCATTTAGATCACGCTCGCGAGATAGACAAAGGAAAACACGCAGATCCACACGATGTCGAGGAAGTGCCAGAACAGGCTCAGGCACGTCAGGCGTCGCAGGTCGCGATCGGTCAGGTCGCCGCCGCGCAATACGATCTGCGCGGCCAGCACGATCATCCACAAGAGGCCGGCCGTCACGTGCAGCCCGTGCGTGCCGACCAGCGTGAAGAACGCCGACAGGAACGCGCTGCGCTGCGGGCCGGCGCCCTCCGCGATCAGGTGCGAGAACTCGCGCAGTTCCATCGCGAGAAACGCCGCGCCGAGCACGAATGTCACCGCGAGCCACGCGAGCAACGCGCCGCGCCGCTGCTTGTACGCCGCCAGCATCGCGAAACCGTACGTGATGCTCGACAACAGGAGTGCCGCGGTTTCGACCGCGACGCCCGGAATGTCGAACAGCTCTTTCGCGGTCTGCCCGCCCGCGTACTGGTGGCCGAGCACCGCGAACGTCGCGAACAGCGCCGCGAAAATCACGCAGTCGGTCATCAGGTACAGCCAGAAACCGAACACCGAATGCGACGGCGGATGGTCGTCGTGCTCGAGCAGGGTTGCGCTCAAGGTTTTCTGCAACATCAGTTGGCCTCCAGTTCCACGTCGTCGACGCGCGCAGCCGTGCGCTGCGTCGGCTGCTTGTCTTCGGTCTTGCGCACCGTCGACGCAGGGATGTAATAGCCGTCGTTATCGCGCGAGCTGTAGATCACGAGCGTCGCGACGATCCCGACGAGCCCGCCGATCGCCATCCACCAGATGTGCCACACCAGCGCGAAGCCGAGCACCAGGCTGAAGATCGCGATCACGAGGCCCGCACAGGTATTCGACGGCATGTGGATGTCGCGAATCGCCGCCGGGTTCGGCCGGCCTTCGCCGCGCGCCTTCATGTCCGCATACGCGTCGAGCGTGCGCACCTGCGGGATCACCGCGAAGTTGTAGTCGGCCGGCGGCGACGAGGTCGCCCACTCCAGCGTACGGCCGCCCCACGGGTCGCCCGTCGTGTCGCGGTACTCGGGCAGATGGCGGTTGCGGATGCTGACCACCAGTTGCAGCAGCTGGCACGCGATGCCGATCGCGATCAGCACGGCGCCGAATGCGGCAACCATCAGCCACGGATGCCACGCCGGATTGTCGTAGTGGTTCAGGCGGCGCGTCATGCCCATGAATCCAAGTACGTAGAGCGGCACGAACGCGACGTAGAAGCCGACCTGCCAGAACCAGAACGCGGCCTTGCCGAGCTTCTCGTTCAACTTGAAGCCGAACGCCTTCGGGAACCAGTAGTTGAAGCCCGCGAGATAGCCGAACAACACACCGCCGATGATCACGTTGTGGAAGTGCGCGATCAGGAACAGGCTGTTGTGCAGCACGAAGTCCGCGCCGGGAATCGCCATCATCACGCCAGTCATGCCGCCGAGCGTGAACGTGACCATGAAGCCGATCGTCCACAGCACCGGCGTCGTGAATTCGATCCGGCCGCGGTACATCGTGAACAGCCAGTTGAACACCTTCACGCCGGTCGGAATCGCGATGATCATCGTCATGATCCCGAAGAACGCATTCACGTTCGCGCCCGAACCCATCGTGAAGAAGTGATGCAGCCACACGAGGAACGACAGCACCATGATCGCGCAGGTCGCGTACACCATCGTCTTGTAGCCGAACAGCGGCTTCTTCGCGAACGTCGCGATGACTTCCGAGAAGATCCCGAACGCCGGCAGGATCAGGATGTAGACCTCCGGATGACCCCACGCCCAGATCAGGTTCAGGTACAGCATCGCGTTGCCGCCGGCGTCGTTCGTGAAGAAGTGCATGCCGAGGTAACGGTCGAGACCGAGCAGCGCGAGCGTCGCGGTCAGGATCGGGAACGACGCCATGATCAGCACGTTCGTGCAGAGGGCCGTCCACGTGAATACCGGCATCTTCATCAGCGTCATGCCGGGTGCGCGCATCTTGATGATCGTCACGAAGAAATTCACGCCGGTCAGCAGCGTGCCGACGCCGGAGATCTGCAGCGCCCACAGGTAATAGTCGACCCCTACCCCCGGACTGAACTGCAGCTCCGACAGCGGCGGGTATGCGAGCCAGCCCGTCTGCGCGAATTCGCCGATCACGAGCGACACGTTGATCAGGATCGCGCTGACCGCCGTCATCCAGAACGACAGCGAGTTGATGAACGGGAACGCGACGTCGCGCGCACCGATCTGCAGCGGCACGACCAGGTTCATCAGGCCGACCATGAACACCATCGCCATGAAGAAGATCATGATCACGCCATGCGCCGTGAAGATCTGGTCATAGTGGTGCGGCGGCAGGTAGCCGGGCGCGTTGTACGCGAGCGCGAGTTGCATGCGCATCATGATCGCGTCGGCGAAGCCGCGCAGCAGCATGATCAGCGCGACGATGATGTACATCACGCCGAGTCTCTTGTGGTCGACCGTGGTCAGCCATTCCGTCCACAGCCATTTCCACCGGCCGGTGATCGTCAGCGCGGCGAGAATGCCCAGCACGACCAGCCCCATGAAGGCGCCGGCCCCCATGATGATGGGCTGATCGAACGGGATCGCCGAAAGTGTGAGTTTGCCGAACATGCGTTACCCCTTCGTGCCGCAGGCGGCGTCCTTCAGGTCGAGGACGTGGCCATCGTTGTATTTCGCGATGATGTTGTGGAAGAGCCGCGGGTCGACCGACGAGAAGTAGCGCACCGGCGCCTTCTCGCTCGGCTGCGCGACGCCGCCGTACATCGTCGCGTCGAGCCGGTCCGGCGACGCCTTCACCTTCTGCACCCACGCGTCGAACTGCTCGCGCGGCTCGGCGAGCGTGCGGAACTTCATGTCGGAGAACCCGCGGCCGCTGAAGTTGGCGGACGTGCCCGCGTAGTTGCCGGGCTCGTCGGCGATCAGGTGCAGGCGCGTCTGCATGCCGGCCATCGCGTAGACCTGGCCGCCGAGCTGCGGGATGAAGAACGAATTCATCACCGAATCCGACGTGATGCGGAAGTTCACCGGCGTGCCGACCGGAATCGCGAGCTGGTTCACCGACGCGATGCCGAGTTCCGGATAGATGAACAGCCACTTCCAGTCGAGCGCGACCACCTCGACGTCGATCGGCTTCACCGCCGATTCGAGCGGCTTGTACGGATCGAGCTCGTGCGTGGTCTTCCACGTGAGCACGCCGAGAAACAGGATGATCAGCGTCGGCACCGTCCAGATCACGACCTCGATCGCGGTCGAGTGCGACCAGTTCGGCGCGTAGGTGGCGCTGCGATTGGACGCGCGATAACGCCACGCGAACCACAGCGTGAGCAGGATCACCGGCACGACGACGATCAGCATCGCCCACGTCGAGGTGGCGATCAGCGCCTTTTCGGCGGCGCCGACGCTCCCTTTCGGATTTAGTACATCTAAATTACAGCCTGACAGGCTCAACGCCGCGCCGCTCGACATCAGCGCCGTCCAGCCTCTTGAAACGCTTCTTTTCATCACACCGCCCGAGGGTCATTGAATCCGTTTGCGTATGCCCGATGCGCATTCGATTCACGAAATTGGCCGAATCATACGTCGCGCGGGTGCGATGAAAAACCGGTGCATGCGGCAAATCATCATTGCAAAATCTGCCGTGAGTCACATTGTCGCGGGGCAATTTCACGCAGCCGGGAGCGAGCCCGGCACGCGCCGTGCCTGGCCTCGATCGATGCGTGCGCAACGATGCGCGCCGCGCGATGCGGCCCGCTCGAGCGGCGCGGCTCGGTGCGCCGCGATCAGTCGTGCGTCGATGCCATGTACGACGGCAGCGCTTGCGCGGGGCCGTCCCCTGCCGGCACTTTCGAACGGCTCGCTTCCTGGATCAGCTTGCCGACGGTCGGATCGATCGCATCGGTGAAGGGCTTCGGATCGATGCCGACCGCCAGCACGATCAGCGCGAGCGACGCGAACATCACGATCTCGCGACGGTTCAGGTCGGCGAGCTTCGCGATCCGCTGGCTCGAGACCTTGCCGAACACCACGCGCTTGAGCATCCATAGCGTGTACGACGCGCTGAGGATCAGCGTGAGCGCCGCGATCGCGCCGATCCAGAAGTTGAAGCGGATCGCGCCCATGATCACCATGAACTCGCCGACGAACCCCGACGTGCCCGGCAGGCCGACGTTGGCCATCGCGAACAGCAGCGTGAAGGTCGCGAAACGCGGCATCACGCCCGCCACGCCGCCGTACGCGGCGATCTCGCGCTGCCGGGTGCGATCCACGAGCACGTTCACGCACAACAGCATCGCGCCCGCCACGAAGCCGTACGACACGAGCTGCACGATCGCGCCTTCGACGCCGATCCGGTTGAACAGGAACAGCCCGAGCGTGACGATCCCCATGTGCGCGACCGTCGAATACGCGAGCAGCTTGCCGAGATCGGTCTGCGCGAGCGCGATCAGGCTCGCGTAGACGATCGCGAACAACGACAGCGCGATCACCGCCGGCGCGAAGAAGTGGCTCGCATCGGGCGTGATCGGCAGCGCGAAGCGCAGGAATCCGTAACCGCCGAGCTTGAGCATCGCGAGCATCAGCGCGGCGCCGGTCGGACCGTCCGTGTACACGTCGCTCAGCCACGTGTGGACCGGCCACATCGGCACCTTGACCGCGAACGCGGCGAAGAAACCGAGGAACACCAGCAACTGCGGCGCGAAGCCGAGTTGCAACGTGCGCCACACGGCCATGTCGAACGTATGCGACTGCGCGTACAGGTACAGCATCGCCATCAACAGCAACAGCGAGCCGGCGAACGAGATGAAGAAGAACTTCACGGCCGCATACACGCGGCGCTCGCGCCCCCACGTGCCGATCAGCAGATACAGCGGGATCAGCGTCGCTTCGAAGAAGATGAAGAACAGCAGCCCGTCCTGCGCGACGAACACGCCGACCATCAGCCCCGACAGGATCAGGAACGACGCGTAGTACTGCGCGACGCGCACCGTGACCGATTCCCACGACGCCACCACCACCACGAGCGTCGTGAACGCGGTCAGCACGACGAGCCACAGCGACGCGCCGTCGATGCCGACCCGCCATCCGGCATTGAACGCCGCCAGCCAGTCGCGTCTTTCGACGAACTGCATCGTCGCCGAATGCGCGTCGAAGCCGGCAATCAGCGGGACGACGGCCGCGAGCCCGGCAATCGCGCCGACCAGCGCGATCAGTCGTATCCGGCGTGAATGCCGGTCGGAACCGGCGCGCAGCAACCCCGCGCCGAACAGTATCGGAACCCAGATGGCCAGGCTCAGGAAGGGGAAATCATGCATGTCAACAAAGCCTTGAGGAGGTCGCGCGTTGCATCGGGGACAGGCGCGACGAAAGGAACGAAATCGAATCGACAGGTAGATTTCGTGAATCGCCAATGTTGGCTAAATGTAAAGCGGCATCACTGGAAAACTTGATGTCGCTCAAACGCGATCGGGTTAACCAGCATAAGACGATTGATTATTTTCTGCAGCGCAGCAGAGTGTTATTTTTGGGAGTCGACGTAGTTCACTGATTTTTATGAGTAATTTTTCGTAGTGCGCGATCGGCTACGCCACGCATATCGACGCGCTGCCGCATTTTTGACGTCAATCGATCATTTCAAAGGGTTGGAACGACATGGCTGACGTTCCGCATTGCAGCGGTCGCTTCGCCTGCTCCGCCTTACACGAACACTTTCATTTTTATTTCGATTTATTTCGCGTAGCGCAAGCCGGGCAAAGCGTTGCCCTCGCCTGTCGGTTTCACGTGGCCCGCCGCTAACGCCGATATCTCGAGCAATTCCCTACGCGCAGGGTCATCGCACGTTAGTGATCGCGTGGTGCGGGAGTCGTCGACCATTGCATGCCGATAGACCCGGGTTAGCCGGACAAAGTCGCTCGCGGACGATTCCCGCTTCATATCCCTACGCTGCACCTGCTCCGTTCGCCCCAAAGATTTTCTTTCGGCGTGGACAAGATGTTCTCGATTGTCGACGGGCCGGACGGTAGGCATAGTTCCTCGCTCGCCGTGCAGATCGCAGCAAAGCCGGCTCGACCGGTGGCTTCGGTACGTTCGCTGCATTCCTTCGTTCCCCGACAGCGGTCGGGATCGTCGTTGCCGGCGAGCACACCTCGATCGATGGAGCGACCTCCGCATACCGGATTCTCCCGTCACGCGCCAACGGCGCATGCTAGTCAGAGACTGTCCCATGAAAATCTATCATTGCCTTCCTCTCATCTTGCTGACCCTGGCGAGCGCTCGACTCGCAGAAGCCGCCGATCGGGCACCCGCGGCCAAGGACACCGTCGTGTTGCAACGCGTTCCCGTCCCGGGATCGGATCACGAGATGGGCATGGGCATCGCCGAGTTTCCGCCGAACGCCTCGAAGCCGCGGCACAAGGCGACGGGGCCCGAGGTTGCATACGTGCTGTCCGGCGAGGTCACGGTGCAGGTCGACGGTCAATCCCCGCGAGTCGTTCACGCGGGCGAGAGTTACCGGATGCCGGCCGGTGTCGTCCACGTGACGACTGCCGGGCCGGCAGGGGCGAAGGTTCTTGCCACGTGGGCCTGGATACCCGGCAAGCCGTTCAACATCCGTGTGCCGGACTAGCAGGCGCCGATCGACGACGGCAAACATGTCCGTTGCGTCGAGGCGGGTTCGCGAAATTGGGCGAGCCTCAGGCAGAAAAAGAAAAAGCCCCGCAAGTCCGAGAACTTGCGGGGCTTTGTCACCGCTTTTGGCGGAGACGGAGGGATTCGAACCCTCGATCCAGGTTTTGGCCCAGATGCTCCCTTAGCAGGGGAGTGCCTTCGACCTCTCGGCCACGTCTCCCAAACTTTCGCTCGCACCAGGGAGGCAGTGCGACGAGAACGAGATAATAAAGGGTTTCGAACCGTACGTCAATTTCCGTGGTGCATTTTCTTCAATGCATCACGAAAAATTCACGATGCCTGGTCGAGTTCGAATACCTTGTGCAGCGCGCGGACGGCCAGCTCCATGTATTTCTCGTCGATCAGCACCGAAATCTTGATTTCGGACGTCGAGATCATCTGGATGTTGATGCCCTCTTCCGACAGCGTGCGGAACATCTTGCTCGCGACGCCCACGTGCGAACGCATGCCGACGCCGACGACCGACACCTTCGACACCTTCGGGTCGCCCTGCACGCGCTCGGCGCTCACATGGCCCTGCACCTGGTTGGTGAGGATGTCCATCGCCTTCTGGTAGTCGCCGCGGCCGACCGTGAACGTGAAGTCGGTCTTGCCTTCGACGCTCTGGTTCTGAATGATCATGTCGACGTCGACGTTCGCATCGGCCACCGGGCCGAGGATCTGATATGCGATACCCGGCTTGTCGGGCACGCCCATCACCGCAATGCGTGCTTCGTCGCGCTGGAACGCGATGCCGGAAATGACTGCCTTTTCCATGGTCTCGTCTTCTTCAAAAGTAATCAGGGTGCCCGAGCGCATTTCTTCGTCGAGCGCAATCAGCGGATCGGTCAGGCTCGACAGCACACGCGTCTTCACCTGGTATTTGCCGGCGAATTCGACCGAGCGGATCTGCAGGACCTTCGAGCCGAGGCTCGCCATTTCCAGCATCTCCTCGAACGTGACGCGATCGAGGCGGCGCGCCTCTTCGACGACACGCGGATCGGTCGTGTAGACGCCGTCGACGTCGGTATAGATCAGGCACTCTTCGGCACCCAGCGCGGCCGCCACCGCCACCGCCGACGTGTCCGAGCCGCCACGGCCGAGCGTCGTGATGTGACCGTCCGGGTCGACGCCCTGGAAGCCCGTGATGATCACGACCTTGCCCGCGTTCAGATCATCCTTCACGCGCTCGTCGTCGATCGAGTGAATGCGTGCTTTCGTAAATGCGCTGTCGGTCTTGATCGGCACTTGCCAGCCGGCATAGCTCACGGCCTCGACGCCGATTTCCTGCAGCGCGATCGACAGCAGGCCGACGCTGACCTGCTCGCCGGTCGACGCGATCATGTCGAGCTCACGCGGGCTCGGCTGGCTCGAAATCTCTTTCGCAAGACCGAGCAGACGGTTGGTTTCGCCGGACATCGCCGACGGCACGACCACCATCTGGTGCCCGGCCTGATGCCATTTTGCGACGCGTTTCGCGACGTTCTTGATGCGCTCGACCGAGCCCATCGAAGTGCCGCCGTATTTGTGTACGATGAGTGCCATTGTCGTTCTGAACTGGAGGAGAAACCGCACGGGCGCGCTGGGCAGGCCGCGGAGCCGTTCGGTCACGCGGCTTGTGGCTGTGGACGGACGACGAGGGGGACGGCTGGGACGCAACACGCAAGCGTGACGGATTTTGCCCGGAAGGCCGATCAGGCCGCGCAAACCGGGTACGTCACGCGGAAAACCTGCACAAAACGCTCAAAAATCGAGCCGAGCAAACGACCGAGCGTACCCGATAGAAGCCCGCTTGACAAGCCGCGCGCCGTGGCGACGGCCGTTCCGGCGCTGTTTACCAAATGGTGAAAAAGGGCCCGCCGTCGCGCCGCCGGCAGCCCGCCGCCGCTAAGCGATCAGCAGGTCCGGGCGCCATTCGATCCGGCGCCATGCGGGGGCGCCGGGCGCCGCGTCCTCGGGCACGTCGATGTCGCGATTGACACCCAGCCGCGGCACGTAGATCAGCCGGTCGCCCGCGAACAACAGCGGTACGTCGCGCTGCCACGCCGGCACGCCACGCTCCTGGAACAGGTTCTTCAGCGTCCGGCCCGGCCCGCCCGGCGACGTGCGCATCCGTTCGCCGCCGGCCCGGGCGCGCACCGCCAGTCGCGCGCCGCGCAGCAGCGCCTCCGGCACCGCGTCGGCACTGCCCGCGTCGGCCGGCGCGAACACGAACGTGCCGCGCCATCCCGGCAGGCGCCACACTTCCTGTCCGTCCCAGGCGAGCGCCGCCTCCGGTTGCGGCGTCCCCGTACCGTCGTCGGCCGGTTCGCTGCTGTCGCCCGCTTCCCAGTAGACGACATCGCGATAGAGCCGCAGGCACTGCCCCGCGTGATCGACGCGCAGCGCATGCGCGTCGCGCGCCGCGCGCAGTTGCCGCATCATGTTGGCCAGCCGGGCAGCCGACGCGCCCGGCAAACCGAGCCGGCGCATCCAGAAGCGCAGCAGGTTCGCGCCTCGCGTGTCGTCGAACGCGACCAGCGCATCGCGCGACAGCGCCTGACCGTCGTCGCGCGCGGCGACGGCGAAATCCAGCTCGGCCAGATCGTCGAGCAGCCGCTGGGCGGCCGCCGCATGCTGGGCCGCGCGACCGAGCGCGTCGCGAAAGCCCGGGAAATGCACGGCCAGCGCCGGCAGCACGTCGATGCGCAGCGCATTGCGCGCATAGCGCGTATCGCCGTTCGATTCGTCGTCGATCCACGCGAGCGCGTGCTGCTCCGCATAGCGCTCGAGTTGTGCGCGCAACAGTCGCAGCAATGGACGCACACGCTCGATGCGCGTGCCGTCGGGGCGATAACGCGGCGCCATCGCGGCAAGCCCCGCGATTCCCGCCCCGCGCAACAGTTGCAGCAGCACCGTTTCCGCCTGGTCGTCCGCATGTTGCGCGAGCCACAACGCCGCCACGCCGTGGCGCTCGCCCATCTCGTCGAGCGCCGCGTAGCGACGCTCGCGTGCAGTCGCCTCGAGACCGAGCCCGCTGTCGCGCGGCACGTCGACGCGCATCGATTCGAATGCGACACCGCGCCGCGCCGCCTCCGCTTCGGCATGCGCGACCCACGCATCGGCGTTCGCGCTCAGGCCGTGATGCACGTGCAGCGCGACACAGCGCGATGCGCCCGCGACGCGCACGGCCGCATCGAGCAGCACCGTCGAATCGAGGCCGCCGCTGTAGGCGATCGCGATGCGCGCATCCGGCGGCAGGCCGGAAAGCGCAACGCCGACCGCGTCGAATACGACACGGTCGGCGGAGAATTCGTTGGGCGGGATCACGAGCGGGACGCGCGCGCAGCGGCGCGCGAATCGAATACGCAGCCGGTCATGCGCCGGGCGTGGTTTCCTTGAACTTGCCGTAGGCCATCAGGCGCTCGAAGCGACGCTCGCGCAGCGCATCGATGCTCATGCCCTGGAATTGGCGCAGCGAATCGGCCAGCGCACGGCGCAGCAGCGCGGCCATGCCCTTCGGATCGCGATGCGCGCCGCCGAGCGGCTCGTTGACGATCTTGTCGATCAGGCCGAGCGCCTTCAGGCGGTGCGCGGTCAGGCCCAGCGCTTCCGCCGCTTCCGGCGCCTTCGCGGCGCTCTTCCACAGGATCGACGCGCAGCCTTCCGGCGAGATCACCGAGTAGGTCGAGAACTGCAGCATCATCACGGTATCGGCCACCGCGATCGCGAGCGCGCCGCCCGAGCCGCCCTCGCCGATCACCGTCGTGATGATCGGCGTCTTCAGCTCGGCCATCACGTACAGGTTGCGGCCGATCGCCTCCGACTGGCCGCGCTCTTCCGCGCCGATGCCCGGGTACGCGCCCGGCGTGTCGACGAACGTGAAGATCGGCAGCCCGAACTTCTCGGCCAGACGCATCAGGCGTTCGGCCTTGCGATAGCCTTCCGGGCGCGGCATCCCGAAGTTGCGCGCGGCGCGCTCCTTCGTGTCGCGGCCCTTCTGGTGACCGATCACCATGCACGGATGACCGCCGAAGCGTGCGAGACCGCCGACGATCGACAGGTCGTCCGCGAACGCGCGGTCGCCATGCAGCTCGTGAAAATCGGTAAACAGCTCCGCAACGTAATCGAGCGTGTACGGACGCTGCGGATGCCGCGCGATCTGCGAAACCTGCCACGGCGACAGGTTCGCGTAGAGGTCTTTCGTCAGTTGCTGGCTTTTCTTCGACAGCCGCTCGATTTCTTCCGAAATATCGACAGCCGAGTCGTCCTGCACGAATCGCAGCTCTTCGATCTTGGCCTCGAGTTCGGCGATCGGCTGTTCGAAATCCAGAAACGTGGTCTTCATGTGTTCGAATCCTTGGGTCTTGCGGCAGCGCGTATTCTACCCGCGCGGGCGACGCTCAAAACCGGCTCTCAACTATTGATGTTTAAAACCCGATAGCCGGCGCTCAGGCGTCGGCGTCGGGCGCATCGAGGCTGCGCCACATGTACCAGGTCGCGACGGTGCGCCACGGTTCCCAGTTGGCCGCGACCTCGCGCGCCTCGCTGCGCGTGACGGGTTCCCCGCTGAAGTAATTGACGCTGATCGCACGGATCAGGCCCGGGTCGTCGAGCGGCAGCACGTCCGGCCGCGACAGGTTGAAGATCAGGAACATCTCGGCCGTCCAGCGGCTGATGCCGCGGATCTGCGTGAGTTCCGCGATCACGTCCTCGTCGTCCATCGACGTCCATTTGTCGACGTGCAGCGCCCCCGACACGAAATGCTGCGCGAGATCGAGGATGTATTCCGTCTTGCGCTTCGACAACCCGCACGCGATCAGCTTGTCCGCGCCGAGCCGGATCACCGGTTGCGGCGCGAGTTTCGGACAGGCGTCCTCGATGCGCGCCCACAGCGACTGGGCGGACGGCACCGAAATCTGCTGGCCGACGACCGAGCGCGCGAGCGTGACGAACGGGTCGCCGCGCTTCACGAGATGCGCGGGGCCGAACTTCGGAATCAGCTTCTTCAGGATCCGGTCGCGCTTGACGAGGTCCGCGCACGCCTTGTCCCAATAGGCAGGACGCACGACGACCTCCTCGCCGTCCGCTTCGGACGCCCGTGTCTTGCGGGTCGTGTCGGCGGCCGGCGGCGCGGCCGCGGGCTGCGCATGACCGTTCAGCGCGCCGTTCGGCACGGCGCGCGTCGCGTCCGCCTTCGTCGCCGGTACGCGCTTGGCTGCCGGACGCGCGGCGACCGGGGTCGCGCGCCTGACCGGCGCTTTTCTGGCCGTTGCCATCTTGCCTCCTACCTGACGGATCGGTCAGTGGAACGCGCCGCGCTCATACGCGACGCCATTCGGTCGATCCGCCCGGTTTGTCTTCAAGTGCGATGCCGGCGTCGAGCAATTCCGCCCGGATCCGGTCCGCTTCGGCATAGTCCTTCGCTTGCTTCGCCGCGACGCGCGCGGCGATCTTCGCTTCGATCTCGTCGGCAGCGAGCCCGCCCGCCTGTGCGGCGCCCGACGCCTGCTGCAGGAACGCGCGCGGTTCGCGGCCCAGCAGGCCGAGCAGGCCCGCCAGCTGTTTCAGTTGCCGCGCGAGCGACGCATCGCGCGTGCGGTTGACTTCGCCCGCCAGCTCGAACAGCGTCGCCACCGCGACCGGCGTGTTGAAATCGTCGTTCATCGCGGCCGCGAAACGCTGCGCGTGCGGCTCGTTCCAGTCGAGCGCGAGCGTATCGGCGTCGACGTCCTTCAGCGCGGTGTACAGACGCGTGAGCGACGCGCGCGCATCGTCGAGGTGCACGTCGCTGTAATTGAGCGGCGAACGGTAGTGCGTGCGCACGATGAAGAAGCGCATGACTTCCGCGTCGTAACGCTCGAGCACTTCGCGGATCGTGAAGAAGTTGCCGAGCGATTTCGACATCTTCTCGTTGTCGACCTGCACGAAGCCGTTGTGCATCCAGTAATTGACGAACGTCTCGCCGGTCGCGCCTTCGCTCTGCGCGATCTCGTTCTCGTGGTGCGGGAATTGCAGATCCTGCCCGCCGCCGTGGATGTCGAAGTGATTGCCGAGCAGCGTGCAGCCCATCGCCGAGCACTCGATGTGCCAGCCCGGGCGCCCCATCCCGTACTTCGACGCCCACGACGCGCCTTCCGGATCTTCCGGCTTCGCGCGCTTCCACAGCACGAAGTCGAGCGGATCTTCCTTCGCGTCGTTCGCGGCGACGCGCTCGCCCGCGCGCAGATCGTCGAGCGACTTGCCCGACAGCTTCCCGTAGTTCGTGAACTTGCGCACCGAGTAATTGACGTCGCCGTCGGTCGCCTGGTACGCGTAGCCGTTCGTCTCGAGCGTCTCGATCATGCCGAGCATCTGCGGGATGAACTGCGTCGCGCGCGGCTCGATGTCGGGCCGCTGGATGCCGAGCGCGGCTTCGTCCTCGTGCATCGCGCCGATGAAGCGATCGGTCAGCGACTTGATCGTCTCGCCGTTCTCGACCGCGCGGCGGATGATCTTGTCGTCGATGTCGGTGATGTTGCGCACATACGTGACCCGATAGCCGATCGCACGCAACCAGCGCTGGACGAGGTCGAACACGACCAGCATGCGCGCGTGGCCCACGTGACAATAGTCGTAGACGGTGATCCCGCATACGTACATCCGCACTTCGCCGGACTGGCGCGGCACGAAAACTTGCTTGTCACGCGCGAGCGTGTTGTAGATGCGCAGTGATTCCATAGAGATGAACCGTGAGCCGAAGGAAACCGCCCTGGCGAAGCTCGCCCAGCATGTGAAACGGACGGACCATCTGCCGCGGCGCCAGGCCGCGCGTCCTCGATATCACATGGGGCGGTCAGGCTGCAAGCACAGCGGTGACGGCCACGAGAGGCTAAGAAAGACTGTCTGACGCTCGCCGGAACGCTCAGACGTTTTGTTAGAATGGCTCGGAGTATAACATTCCGATTTACGCCTATGAAACCTCATCGCGGCCGCGCGCCGAGCGCTGCGACCCTCGTTGCGACCACCGTCATGGGCGTCGCGCTGACGCTTTTCGCGGCTCCCGCGGCGCATGCGCAAAAGGCCCCGGCGGTCGCCGACGGCACCCCCGAAATCGACGCGTCGATCGCCGGCAAGCAGTGGAAGCAGGCGCTCGCGCAGCTCGACGCACGCATCGCATCGAACCCGCACGACGTGCAGGCGCAGTTCAAGCGCGGCACCGTGCTGGCCCGCCTGAACCGCGACGACGACGCGATCCAGCAGTTCGTCGCGATCACGCAGGCGTACCCCGAACTGCCCGAGCCGTACAACAATCTCGCGGCGCTCTACGCGAAGCACGGCCGCTACGACGAAGCGCGCACCGCGCTCGTCACCGCGACGCAATCGAACCCGAGCTACTCGCTCGCGTACGAGAACCTCGGCGATCTGTACCTGCGGCTCGCGGCCGAATCGTACAAGCGCGCGCAATCGCTCGGCCGCACGAGCGGCGCGACCGCGCAGCGCCTCGCCGATCTCCAGAAGATCGTGTCGCCGTCGAAAGCCGCGCCGAACGCCCGCGCGACGACGCCGACCACGCGCGACTACACCGATCGCGCCGCCGCGAACGTGAGCACCACCACGCTGCCGATGTCGCCGACGTTCCAGTTCAGCGGTCCGTCGGGCGCCCTGGCGGCGCCGTACGTCGCGCCGTCGAAATAAGCGGCGCGGCCTTCCTTCCCCTCCCAACCTGAGGATCGCAATGAAACGTCTGTTGCTGGCGCTTGGCGGCGCCGCCCTTCTCGCGACCGCACCCGCGTTCGCGCAAACGGCCACCGCGCACCCCGTCGTGCAGCTGAAGACCTCGCAGGGCGACATCCGCGTCGAGCTCTATCCGGAGAAAGCGCCGAAATCCGTCGCCAACTTCCTCGATTACGTGAAGTCCGGCCAGTACAACGGCACGATCTTCCATCGCGTGATCAAGGGCTTCATGATCCAGGGCGGCGGCTACAAGACCAACTTCGAGGAGAAGCCGACCCGCGCGCCGATCCCGCTGGAGAGCCGCAATGGTCTGAAGAACCTGACGGGCACGATCGCGATGGCGCGCACCAGCGACCCGAATTCGGCCACCGCGCAGTTCTTCATCAATACGGTCGACAACAGCGGCCTCGACTACCCGAACCCGGACGGCAACGGCTATGCGGTGTTCGGCAAGGTCGTGTCGGGTCTCGACGTCGTGAAGAAGATCGAAGGCGTGGCGACGACCTCGCGCGGCCCGATGCAGGACGTACCGGCCCAGCCGATCGTGATCGAATCCGCGAGCATCGTCTCGAAGTAAGCACCTGCCGGCACGTCCGGCGCCTCACGCGGCCGCGTCGCACGACCGGCCGCGTGCCATTTAAACCGCCTCACCGAAGGAATTCATCATGGTTGAACTGCATACGAACCACGGCGTGATCAAGCTCGAACTCGACGCCGCGAAGGCACCGAAGACGGTCGAGAACTTCCTGAACTACGTGAAGAAGGGCCATTACGACGGCACCGTGTTCCATCGCGTGATCAACGGCTTCATGATCCAGGGCGGCGGCTTCGAGCCGGGCCTGAAGCAGAAGCCGACCGACGCGCCGATCGACAACGAAGCGAACAACGGCCTGAAGAACGACAACTACACGATCGCGATGGCGCGCACGAACGATCCGCATTCGGCGACCGCCCAGTTCTTCATCAACGTGAACGACAACGACTTCCTGAACCACTCGTCGCCGACGCCGCAGGGCTGGGGCTACGCGGTGTTCGGCAAGGTCGTCGAAGGCCAGGACGTGGTCGACAAGATCAAGGGCGTCAAGACGGGCAACGCCGGCTTCCATCAGGACGTGCCGACCGACGACGTCGTGATCGAAAAGGCCGTGGTGGTCTGACGCGCAGTCGTTACGGAGGCACTTCGATGTTGCAGGAGAGTCCGCCGCGAAGCGTCTCCGCGGGCGTGCCGGGCGAGCGCGAATACGCGCAAGCCGCACGCCCGTTCCTGTTTCTCTCCGATCTGCACCTGAGCGAAGCGATTCCGAAGACGGTCGCCGCGTTCGAGCATTTCGTGAGATACACCGCCGACAGCGCCGATTCGGTGTTCATCCTCGGCGACCTGTTCGAATACTGGATCGGCGACGACATCCTCGACGACGATCCGTTCGCGGCCCGCATGGCCGCGCTGATGCACACGTTCTCGGAACGCGGCATCGCGCTCTACGTGATGCACGGCAACCGCGATTTCCTGCTCGGCCGGCGCTTCATGAAGGCCGCCGGCGCGATGCTGCTGCCCGATCCTTCGCTGATCGTCGCGTTCGGCCAGCGCATCGTGCTCGCGCACGGCGACGCGCAATGCACGGCCGACCGCGGCTACCAGATGTTCCGTCGCTTCGCGCGCAACCGCGTCGCGCAATGGCTGTTTCTCGCGTGGCCGTTCCGGTGGCGCCGCGCGCTCGCGCAACGCATGCGCTCGACCAGCGAAGCGGGCCGCATGCGCCCCGCTTCGGCCCTCTACGACGTCACGCGGGAAGGCGTGGCCGCGCTGTTCCGGAAAAGCCGCGCGAGCGTGATCATTCACGGTCACACGCACCGCCCCGCGCGCCACGCGGAACCGGGCGGAATCCGCTGGGTGCTGCCCGACTGGGATCTCGATCACGGCACGCCGCGCGGCGGCTACCTGCGCGTCGATGCGGAAGGCATCCACGCGATGCCGCTCGACTGAGGCCGCCGCTGCCGCGCCGACAGCCGCCGTCGGCGCCCTTCCCGTTCGTTACATCTGGCGTTCGACCGTCCTGCCTTCCAGCACCGCGGACAGCCTGCGCAGGTCGAGGCCCGCCGCGTCGGCGCCCTGCAGCGTTTCCAGATGCGTGCCGAGCCGCTCGAGCGCCGCGACGATCTCGTCGACGCGGCGGCTTTCCTTCGCCGCGTGATCGATCAGCCCGTGAATCGCGAGCGACATCGGATCGTCGGCGTTCGGCGTGATCCCGTATGCGCAAAATGCCGCGCGCTCGGGTTGCGGCTTCGGCTGCGCCGGCATCACGATGCGCGCCGGATTGCCGACCGCCGTACCGCCCGCCGGCACCGGCTTGACGACCACCGCGTTCGAGCCGATCTTCGCGCCCGCGCCGACCGTGAATCCGCCGAGCACCTTCGCGCCCGCGCCGACGATCACGCCGGCCTCGAGCGTCGGGTGGCGTTTCGCGCCGCGCGTGAGCGACGTGCCGCCCAGCGTCACGCCCTGATAGATCGTGCAGTCGTCGCCGACGATCGCCGTCTCGCCGATCACGACGCCCATGCCGTGATCGATGAACACGCGCCGGCCGATCGTCGCGCCGGGATGGATCTCGATCCCGGTCAGGAACCGGCCGGCCTGCGACGCGAATCGCGCGAGCCAGTAGCGTTTCGCGCGCCAGCATGCATGCGCGAAACGGTGCAGCACGAGCGCATGCAGCCCCGGATAACAGGTCAGCACTTCCCACGCACTGCGAGCGGCGGGATCCCGCTCGCGAATCGTTGCAATGTCTTCGCGCAGTCTCGTGAACATGATGTGATCAGGGAAAAGGCCGGCGCGCATCGCCGGCAATGCCGGCCTTATCGCGCCGGGTCATTTGCTTATGACGTCCGGCGATTGTAGGGCCAGTTGCGACGGGCCGCACGCGGCCGCGCGTTCACCCCGCCGCCGGCACGGGTATTCGGCCGGGACGCTTGCTGCGGCGGGGTTTCCGCGGAGGGGTCGATCGGGAGAAACAGCGGGTTCGGCGTGGCCGGTCGGTCGCTGCATGGCCTGTTCGGCCACGCGCCGCATTCGCCGGCGAACGCCCCTCGCGCGTGGCAATCGGAGCGCCGGCCCCTTATGCGTCGCCGCCCGGCTTGCCCGATTTCAGCAGGATGTGCTTCGCGACGCCGCGCAGGATGTTGACCTCCTCGCGCTCGAGGCCCGTGCGCGCGAACAGGCGCCGCAGCCGCGGCATCAGCTTCTTCGGATTGCGCGGATCGAGGAAGTCGAGCGCGATCAGTGCGTTCTCGAGGTGCACGTACATCCGCTCGATTTCGTCGCTCTGCGCGAGCGTGCCGGCTTCGGCCTGCGGCTGCGCCGACGGCTCGCTCGCCTGCTCGAGAAACGCGACGCGCAACTCGTATGCGAGCACCTGCACGGCCTGCGCGAGATTCAGCGAACTGTAGGCCGGGTTGGCCGGAATGTGCGCGAGCGCGCTGCACTGCTCGACATGCTCGTTCGCGAGGCCGGTGCGCTCGTTGCCGAACACGAGCGCGATGTCGCCCGTGCCGACCTGCGCGCTCGCCTGCGTGGCGGCCGCGCGCGGCGCGAGGCGCGGCGGCCCGTATTCGCGCGTACGCGCGGTCAGCGCGATCGACCAGTGAACGCCGGACAGCGCTTCACCGAGCGTCGGCACGACGTGCGCGGACGCCAGGACGTCGTCCGCGCCGCTGGCCATCGCGATCGCCTCGGGGTCGCGCTGCACGTGCGGCACGCGCGGCGCGACCAGCACGAGGCGCGAGAAGCCCATCGTCTTCAGCGCGCGGGCGGCCGCCCCGACGTTGCCGGGATGGCTCGGCTCGACGAGCACGAAACGGGTGGACGTGAAGCCGCCGGACGGCGGCGAGGACGAGGCCGCGCCCGATTCGGACGGCGCGGCGGGGTTCTGCGAGGTTTCCACTACGATACGACTCGGTTCATCAGAATGGCCGTATGGTATCGCCATCCCTCCCGCAAACCCACTCGTCCGGACGGCCAGTGGGGTTTCCCCGCATGCCGGTCGCCTGAAAGCGCCGAAAATCGGGTAAAATCATGCCTTTACGCGTTGCGCTCCGCGCAGCGCGGGTCGTACCCCGCTCTTTGTCAATTCGCGTCTCACCTCGCCCCGGCACGCTTGCGCCGTTCCGGGCGGTTGTCCCACTTCGTGGCGGCCCGTGCCGCCGGCTACAGGATCCAGGCTCATGCATCCCATGCTCAATATTGCTGTCAAGGCTGCGCGCCGCGCCGGGCAGATCATCAATCGCGCGTCCCTCGATCTCGACCTGATCGAGATCCGCAAGAAGCAACAGAACGACTTCGTCACCGAAGTGGACAAGGCCGCCGAAGACGCGATCATCGAGACGCTGAAGACCGCCTACCCCGACCACGCGATCCTCGCGGAGGAATCGGGCGAATCGGAGAACGAATCCGAATTCAAGTGGATCATCGATCCGCTCGACGGCACGACCAACTTCATCCACGGCTTCCCGTACTACTGCGTGTCGATCGCGCTCGAGCACAAGGGCGTCGTCACGCAGGCCGTCGTCTACGATCCGAACAAGAACGACCTGTTCACGGCCACCCGCGGCCGCGGCGCGTACCTGAACGACCGCCGCATCCGCGTCGGCCGCCGCGACCGCCTGTCGGACGCGCTGGTCGGCACGGGCTTCCCGTTCCGCGAGAAGGACGGCCTCGACGCCTACGCGCGCCTCTTCACCGAGATGACGCAGGCCTGCACGGGCCTGCGCCGCCCGGGCGCGGCGGCGCTCGACCTCGCGAACGTCGCGGCCGGCCGCCTCGACGCGTTCTTCGAGCAAGGCATCAACGTGTGGGACATGGCGGCGGGCAGCCTGCTGATCACCGAGGCCGGCGGCCTCGTCGGCAACTACACGGGCGACGCCGATTTCCTGCATCGCCACGAGATCGTCGCCGCGAACCCGAAGATCTACGCGCAGATGATCCCGATCCTGAACCGCTACAGCCGCGTGCATCCGGCAGCGGAATGAGCCCGGGCCGCGCCCGCATGGCGCGGCTTTCGCGCAAACCGCTCGCGCGGCATCGTCACGATGGCGCGCCGATCGCCCCAAGTGCGGGACAATCTTCCGTGCACACGGGTCGCTTCGTGCGCCTATCCTGAAGTTGCTCGCGTGGCCCGTGCGGGTCGGCGTACCGCTCCTCCGGCAACGACAGCGCATGGTTTGCGTCCGGCATGCCCGCACGGCGAACGACGCCGCCGGCGTGCCGGCCCCGCCTGTATCAACACCGCCACGGCGCCGTGGCAATCGCATCCGAGTCCCCATGTTACGGCTAAGCGAAATCAAACTCCCTCTCGACCACCCCGACAGCGCGCTCGAGGCCGCGATTCGCGCGCGCCTCGCGGAGCTCGGCGTGGCGGCAGACGGGCTGCTCCGTTACACCGTGTTCCGCCGCGCGCACGACGCACGCAAGCGCGCCGACATCAAGCTCACGTACATCGTCGATGTCGAAGTCGCCGACGAGGCGGCCGCGCTCAAGCGCATCGCCGGCAAGCCGCATTGCGGCGTGACGCCCGACATGACATACCACTTCGTCACGAAGGCGCCCGAGCACGCCGACTTCCTGCGCCCGGTCGTCATCGGCATGGGGCCGTGCGGGCTGTTCGCGGGGCTGATCCTCGCGCAGATGGGCTTCCGTCCCATCATTCTCGAACGCGGCAAGGCCGTGCGCGAGCGCACCAAGGACACCTTCGGCCTGTGGCGCAAGAGCGTGCTCAATCCCGAATCCAACGTGCAGTTCGGCGAAGGCGGCGCGGGGACGTTTTCCGACGGCAAGCTGTACAGCCAGATCAAGGATCCGAACCACTATGGCCGCAAGGTGCTGGACGAATTCGTCAAGGCCGGCGCACCCGAGGACATCCTGTATCTGAGCCGGCCGCACATCGGCACGTTCCGACTCGTCAGCATGGTGGAAAAAATGCGCGCGTCGATCCACGAACTCGGCGGCGAAGTGCGTTTCGAAACCCGCGTCGACGACATCGACATCGACCAGGGCAAGGTGCGCGCGCTCAAGCTGTCGAACGGGGAAACGCTGCGGTGCGACCGCGTGGTGCTGGCCGTGGGCCACAGCGCGCGCGACACGTTCCAGATGCTGCACGACCGCGGCGTCTACATCGAAGCCAAGCCTTTCTCGCTGGGTTTTCGCATCGAACATCCGCAGGGGCTGATCGATCGCAGCCGCTTCGGCAAGTTCGCGGGCCACAAGCAGCTCGGCGCGGCCGACTACAAGGTGGTCCACCACGCAAGCAACGGGCGCGCCGTCTACAGCTTCTGCATGTGCCCGGGCGGCACGGTGGTCGCCGCGACCTCGGAGCCCGGCCGCGTGGTCACCAACGGGATGAGCCAGTATTCCCGCGCCGAGCGCAATGCGAACGCGGGCATCGTCGTCGGCATCACGCCGGACGACTATCCGGGCGGCCCGCTCGCCGGCATCGCGTTTCAGCGCAAATGGGAAGAACGCGCATTCGAACTCGGCGGCGGCGATTACCGCGCGCCGGGTCAACTGGTCGGCGATTTCATCGCGGGCCGGCCGTCGACGTCGCTGGGCACCGTGGAGCCGTCGTACAAGCCCGGCGTGAATCCGACCGATCTCAGCACCGCACTGCCGGACTACGCGATCGAAGCGATCCGCGAAGCGCTGCCCGAGATCGACAAGAAGATCGCCGGCTTCGCGATGCACGATGCCGTGCTCACCGGCGTGGAAACGCGCACGTCGTCGCCGATCCGGATTCGGCGCAAGGACGACTACCAGAGCTTGAACGTCGAAGGCCTGTATCCGGCCGGCGAAGGCGCCGGCTATGCGGGCGGCATCTATTCGGCAGCGATCGACGGGATCGAGGTCGCGCAGGCGGTGGCGCTCAGCCTGACGTCGGCGCACGCGTCCTGATCTGCAATACGGGGCCGGCGCGCGAAGGTCCGTGACCCGAGCGCGCCGGCTTTCGCGTGTCCGCCGCGCCCATGCGCGCGATCGGCGCCCGGCCGTTGCGCGCTTTCGGCGTTCCCGTCAGAACACGCCTGGAATCAACCGGTACCGCACCTTCGTCTTGTACGCACGATAATCCGCGTCTTCCGACAACACCCGCTCCTCCATGACGATTCGCGCGATCTGCAGCAGCATCCAGATGCCGATCGTGAGCAGGTTTCGGGTACTGAAATTCGCAAGCAGGAAGCCGATTTCGGACAACAGGTAACCGGCATAGATCGGATGACGCATGAACCGGTACGCCCCGGTCGAAACGACCCCGCGATTCGCAGGCAGCAGACCGAACGAGCGCCCCAGCGACAGCTTCGCGAACAGTTGCCACGCAATCCCGGAAATTTGCCAGACGCCCCCTGCCCATTCCGGAATCAATTGCGTACTGGCGTTCAGCTGATAGGCAAGGCAGTAGAACGAACCGCCCAGCGCCACGGTCACCGCGACGGGATGCCAGTCGCGCCGCTTCGGCAGTTTCGCGAAAGCCGACATTCCGACGGTCAGTCCCGCGGAAACCAGCAGCAGGATCAGCGTGATCCGGCTCGGGTTCAATCGCCACTGCACATAAATCAGATAAGCGAATGCGCCCAGCACGGTCACTGAAGACACGCGAGCGCCGAGCTCGATCGGATCGATCCGCTCCGACTTGCCCGCGACCGCGGTCATGGGCGACACCGGCGTACTTTGCGCGCACGCTCCCCCGACATCCTGTACGGCCTGCTTCATGTTCGTGCCCCGTTAATCTATTGTATTTTTATATATCGACGTTTCAGCGTAGCACGCCGATCTCGTCGACACGGGCCCAAGTTTCGGTTTTGCGACGCGAATCGGTGTAAGTCCCGAGCGTATCGGCCAGTAGAAAGACGGATGGGCCGGATGACGCAGTCTGCCAAACGTTTCGCAGGTCATGGCGTTTCCGGACGGATCCGATTCTCCCCGCTCGCCCCAATGCGTTGGCTTGCATCCCCGACGAAATGAGGGCCGGTCAAGGCGACGTACCGGCACCGGTGGCCATGACGGAAACCGGACATCGGCATCGCAGGGCGAGATTCGACGCCGCGGCGCGCGGCGTGGCCGGGCTACGTACGTCGCGCGTGCATGCAGTGCCTGGCGATACCTGGACCTGGGTCAGGTTTCCGAACGCTCCACGACTACTTCGCTGATCTGCAGCACGGGGGGTATATCCGTGTAATTGGCAATGTCGGCCATGATCTCCTGTGCATGCGGATCGCGGGCTGCCTGGAAAGCTTCGAAGGAAGTACAGACGAAGTCGCACTTGGCCACGTACACGGGATCCATGCCCGGAGCGCCACCGGCGATTCCCTTGTCCACCGTGTAGTACAGGCATGCGGCGCCGAGGCGCTGTTTCACCATTGGCATATGCCGCTCGCGATAGTAAGCATGATCGAATCGCGCGCCTGCGGCGTACGGGTACATGACACTGACTTTAATCATCGGGTTCTCCTGTTGCTCCAAGGTAATCGACGCGGCGGTGCCCGCGAGACGAAATCGAGTCGCCGATACAGAGCGTAGGAAAGTCTTTCGGAATCGGCGCACGCATTCTTTCGATTGTAGGCACCGGTGAACCCGTCTTGCCAGTTTGGTGGCGCGGGGTATCCAGCGATGCGGGAGCAGTCCGGCGACGTCGGACGCTTTGCCTTGTGGGTTGGCACTCGAGTGGGCACGTCTGTCACATGGCAGCCGATCGCCATCGCCGACAACCGACCGAATGGCGAACTGCGAGCGGTCCCGTTTGGACCGCTGGTAAACTCGTGCAGTCGAAAGCAACTTTCCCGGTCATATGAGCGCTCGGCTCTGACCTATCCGCCCCCACTATCATGCTCACCGCCTTCGAACTCGCTGGTTTTATTGCGGCGCACGCCGTCTGGTGTGTCTCCGACGCAGATGGCCTTGTCCCTATCGCGGCATTTCAGACCGACGACGGTCAGCGGAAAATCGAGCGGCTGGTGTTCGACGATGCAGCCGAGGCAGTCGCGCAAGGTCGAAAGCGTCTCGACAGCGATCCGCCCAATGCAACCGATGGCGTGCTGGCGTACGACGGCCGGCTCGCGACTCCCGATGGCAAAAAGCTCGATGCGATCGTTCTGGAAGCGCGGTCCTACGCTTTCCCGTCGGCAAGGGCAGCCATTGCGGTCGCATACACACCGAAGAGCACCGGCGACTTCCGCGTACACAAACCCAAACTCGTCTTGTGGGACAAGTGTGGCGACTTCGACATGCGCGCCGCCATCGAGTCGTTCTTCAAAGGCGTTGCCTCGCACGAGCGGGGCGCGAAGGTCTGGAACGACGCGCTGGACGACAGCAAGTAGGCATCGCCCGCTGCCGCTCGCCATCGCCTGCACCTGGCCAAACGGCGAACTTCGCGCGTGGACGTCGAAGCCACTGGTAAACTCGGGCAACCCAAGCAACAACTTCATGCCTGACCTATGACCACGCTGTCGCCCGAGGCCTTTGCCGGCCATACCCCGATGATGCAGCAGTACCTGCGCATCAAGGCCGATCATCCGGACACGCTCGTCTTCTACCGGATGGGCGACTTCTACGAGCTGTTCTTCGAGGATGCGGAAAAAGCGGCACGCCTGCTCGACCTGACCCTCACGCAGCGCGGCGCGTCGGCCGGCACGCCGATCAAGATGGCCGGCGTCCCGCATCACGCGGTCGAACAGTATCTCGCGAAGCTCGTGAAGATGGGCGAATCGGTCGCGATCTGCGAGCAGATCGGCGATCCGGCCACGTCGAAGGGCCCGGTCGAGCGCAAGGTCGTACGCGTCGTCACACCCGGCACGCTGACCGATGCCGCGCTGCTGTCCGACAAGAACGACGTCTACCTGCTCGCGATGTGCACCGGCCACAACAAGCGCGGCGTCGCGGTCAATATCGGCCTCGCGTGGCTGAACCTCGCGAGCGGCGCATTGCGGCTCGCCGAAATCGAGCCCGAGCAGCTTGCCGCCGCGCTCGAACGCATCCGGCCGGCCGAAATCCTGACGCCGGACGGTGCAACCGACGCCATTCCCGCCGGCGCGGGCGCAAGCAAGCGCGTGCCGGCCTGGCACTTCGACATCGCGTCGGGCACGCAGCGCCTGTGCGACCAGCTCGACGTCGCGAGCCTCGACGGTTTCGGCGCGCATTCGCTGACGAGCGCGTGCGGCGCGGCCGGCGCGCTGCTGCTCTACGCAGCGGCCACGCAAGGCCAGCAACTGCGGCACGTGCGCAGCCTGAAGGTCGAGAACGAAACCGAATACATCGGCCTCGATCCGGCCACGCGCCGCAACCTCGAACTGACCGAGACGCTGCGCGGCACCGAGTCGCCCACGCTGTATTCGCTGCTCGATACCTGCTGCACGACGATGGGCAGCCGCCTGCTGCGCCACTGGCTGCATCACCCGCCGCGCGCGTCGGTTGCCGCGCAGTCGCGCCAACAGGCGATCGGCGCGCTGCTCGATGCACCGGCCAACGCGAGCCTCGATGCGTTGCGCAGCGCGCTGCGCCAGATCGCCGACGTCGAACGGATCACCGGGCGTCTCGCGCTGCTGTCGGCGCGCCCGCGCGACCTGTCGAGCCTGCGCGATACGTTCGCCGCGCTGCCGGCGCTGCGTGAGCGCATCGGCGCGATCGTCGCGAACGCGGATGCGCTCGCGCGCGTCGACGCGGCGCTCGCGCCGCCCGCCGAATGCCTCGACCTGCTGACGAGCGCGATCGCAACCGAGCCGGCCGCGATGGTGCGCGACGGCGGCGTGATCGCGCGCGGCTACGATGCCGAGCTCGACGAGCTGCGCGACATTTCGGAGAACTGCGGGCAGTTCCTGATCGATCTCGAAGCGCGCGAGCGCGCGCGCACCGGCATCGCGAACCTGCGCGTCGAATACAACAAGGTGCACGGCTTCTACATCGAGGTCACGCGCGGCCAGACCGACAAGGTGCCCGACGATTACCGCCGCCGCCAGACGCTGAAGAACGCCGAGCGCTACATCACGCCGGAACTGAAGACCTTCGAGGACAAGGCGCTGTCCGCGCAGGAGCGCGCGTTGGCGCGCGAGCGCGCGCTGTACGACTCGGTGTTGCAGGCGCTGCTGCCGTTCATCCCCGAGTGCCAGCGCGTCGCATCGGCCCTCGCCGAACTCGACCTGCTGGCCGCGTTCGCCGAACGTGCGCGCGCGCTCGACTGGGTCGCGCCCACCTTCACCGACGAGATCGGTATCGAAATCGAGCAGGGTCGCCATCCGGTCGTCGAAGCGCAGGTCGAGCAGTTCATCGCGAACGACTGCCGGTTCGGCGCCGAGCGCAAGCTGCTGCTGATCACCGGGCCGAACATGGGCGGTAAGTCCACGTTCATGCGGCAGACCGCGCTGATCGCGCTGATGGCGTACGTCGGCAGCTACGTGCCGGCGAAATCGGCGTGCTTCGGCCCGATCGACCGAATCTTCACGCGCATCGGCGCGGCCGACGATCTCGCGGGCGGCCGCTCGACGTTCATGGTCGAGATGACCGAAGCCGCGGCGATCCTCAACGACGCGACGCCGCAAAGCCTCGTGCTGATGGACGAGATCGGCCGCGGCACGTCGACCTTCGACGGCCTCGCGCTCGCATGGGCCATCGCGCGCCACCTGCTGGCGCACAACGCGTGCTACACGCTGTTCGCGACGCATTACTTCGAGCTGACGCAACTGCCGGCCGAATTCCCGCAGGCGGCCAACGTCCATCTGTCGGCCGTCGAACACGGCCACGGGATCGTATTCCTGCATGCGGTCAACGAAGGCCCGGCGAACCAGAGCTACGGCCTTCAGGTCGCGCAGCTCGCGGGCGTCCCGGCGCCCGTGATCCGCGCCGCGCGCAAGCACCTCGCGTATCTCGAACAGCAGTCGGCATCCCAGCACACGCCGCAACTCGATCTCTTCAGCGCGCCGCCGGCAGCCATCGACGATCTCGAATGCGCGGACGCGCCGGCGCTGCCCGACGCGCCGCATCCGGCGCTCGAAAAGCTGCGCGACATCGATCCCGACGATCTCAAGCCGCGCGAGGCGCTCGACCTGCTGTACGAACTGCGCACGCTGGTCCGGTCGCACGATGCCGACGGGCACGCGTAAGCGCATTCCGCGGGGCCTGCCGGCCCGCGCTGCCGCCGCGCTCGCCGCGACACTGCTTGCGCTGGCGCAGGCCGGCGCGCTGGCCGCGCCGCCCAAGCGCAGCGCCGCACCCTACTCGTTCGCGGTGGTGTCGGGCGTCATCAACGGGCCGGCGGACGAACCGGCCGCGCAGCGGCTGCTCGATGCGGTCGCACGCGAGCGCAATCTCGCGTTCGTGGTCTACGCGGGCGATCTCAAAGGCCCGAAGGAAGCATGCCGCGATACGCTGTATTCGCAGCGCGGCGCGATCCTGGATTCGGCGCGCGTGCCGCTCGTGTTCATTCCCGGCCACGACGACTGGATCGCGTGCAACACCGCGGCCGGCGGCGGCTACGATCCGGTCGAGCGGCTCGATTTCCTGCGACAGACGCTGCTCGCCGACTCGGCGCTGCCCGACCCCGGTGCGCTGCCGATCACGCGGGAGAGCGAAGTCGCACGGTTTCGGCCCTATCGCGAGAACGCACGCTGGATGCGCGACGACATCGTCTACGTCGCACTCAATGCGCCCGCGCCGAACAACCATTATTTGACGGCGGGCGGCCGCAACGGCGAATTCGAGGACCGCATCATCGCGAACGGCTTCTGGGTCGACCATGCCGCCGAATATGCGAAGCGGCGCGAAGCCCGCGCGATGGTCGTGATTTTCGAGGGCGATCCGCAGTTCGAACGCTACGAACGCTCGGAGCGCTTCGCGTGGCTGCGTTTCAACCGGCCGCGCGTGCGCGACGGCTTCCGTGAACTGAAACGAACGCTGGTGAAGGCGGCGGCGACGTTCCGCGGCCCGATACTGGTGATGCACGCGAGCGGCGAACCGCTGGCGAACGGCTTTCTGATCGACCGTCCGCTGCATGCCGACGACGGTGAGCTGGTAGGAAACGTGACGCGCGTCGCGATCGGACCGCGCCATCCGGCGAATCAGTGGGTCAAGGTGACCGTCTCGCCGGCGCGGCAGACGATCTTCAACGTGAGCCTGCGGGAGGTGCCGAAGAACCTGCCGGTGCCGCCCACGCTGCCGCTCGTGCCGCACGACGACGTGCCGCTGCCGCAGATGCCGGAAATCCCCGCACTGCCGGCGCTGCCCGACGCGTCGTCGGTCGCGCCGCCGTTGCAGGGCGACGGCGCCGCACCGGGCGGCGCATCGTGGCCGGCACCGCCCGCCGCATCAGGGCCGGCGCCGGGCCTGCCGGCAAGCTCAGTGCAGCGTACGCCCTGACGGCGCTTCGCCGTCCTCGTCGTCATCCTCGTCGACGATCTCGAGCCCTTCCGCGCCATGCGCGTGCTCGTGCTCGATTTCGTCTTCGGTGGCTTCGCGAACGTCCTTCACGGTCAGCGCGAAACGCAGCGCCATGCCCGCCAGCGGGTGATTGCCGTCGAGCACGACCTTGTCTTCGGCGATATCGGTGACCGTATAGATCAGCGAGTCGACTTCCTCGTCGGCGTCTTCCGGCGTGCCTTCGAACTGCATGCCCACTTCGAGCGGTTCGGGAAAACGATCGCGCGGCTCGATCTTCACGAGCTCGGGATCGTAGTCGCCGAACGCGTCCTCCGGCTCGAGCTGGATCTGCGCCTGGTAGCCCGCCTCGTGCCCGTCGAGCTGTTCCTCGATCTTGGGGAACGTGCCATCATAGCCGCCGTGCAGATAGACCATCGGCTCGTCGCTTTCCTCGATCAGATTGCCCTGTGCGTCCGACAGCTTGTAAGTGACCGATACGACGGTGTTTTTTGCGATTTTCATCCAATTCTCCCAAGTACAAGTCCCATTATACGATGCGCAACCGGTCTCAAGCCGAACCGCGGGATGCCGCTGCCGCCCCGCTCGGCGCGCCGCCCTCCGATCTTCCCACGCCACTGCTCGGCGGCCTCACGCCGGCGCAATTCATGCGCGGCTACTGGCAAAAAAAACCGCTGCTGATCCGCCAGGCCATTCCCGGCGTCGCGTCGCCGATCACGCGCGACGCATTGTTCGAGCTCGCCGCCGACTATGACGCGGAATCGCGATTGATCACCCATTTTCGTAACAAGTGGCAACTGGCGCACGGCCCGTTCGAGCCCGACTCGCTGCCTGCGGTCACGCGCAAATCCTGGACCTTGCTTGTGCAGGGGCTCGATCTGCACGTCGACGCGGCCCGCGCGTTGCTCGACCGCTTCCGCTTCATCCCCGACGCGCGGCTCGACGACCTGATGATCTCGTATGCGACGGACGGCGGCGGCGTCGGCCCGCACTTCGATTCATATGACGTATTCCTGCTGCAGGTCGAAGGCCGGCGTCGCTGGCGGGTCGGCGCGCAGAAGGATCTGTCGCTGCAGCCGGACGTGCCGCTGAAGATTCTCGAGAACTTCGAGCCGAGCGACGAATGGGTGCTGGAGCCCGGTGACATGCTGTACCTGCCGCCGCACATCGCGCACGACGGCGTCGCCGAAGGCGAGTGCATGACCTGCTCGATCGGCTTCCGGGCACCGTCCGCCGGCGAGCTGGGCGCCCAGTTCCTGTACTACCTCGCGGAGCGCGGCGGCCTGCGCGACGCGCGCGGCGACGACCTCTACCGCGATCCGAAGCAGCCGGCCGTCGACGCGCCCGCGCAATTGCCGCCGGCCATGATCGAACGGGTCGCCGAGATCGTCGACGCGATCCGCTGGCGCAAGCGCGACGTCGCCGAATTCCTCGGCTGCTACCTGAGCGAGCCCAAACCGAGCGTCGTTTTCGACCCGCCCGAGCGTCCGCTGTCCGAGGCCGCGTTCGTCACGCAAGCGTCACGCCGCGGCGTGTGTCTCGACAGAAGGGCTGCATTGATGTATAACGCGCGCTCGTACTTCATTAATGGCGAGGAAGGGCCGCTCGAGCAAGCCGATGAATGGCTGCCCGAACTGGCCAATCAACGCCAGATGGAGGCGAAACGGTTTGTAACACTATCCCGGGTTCCGTCGATGACAGCTTTGTTGCACGAGTGGTATCGTGCGGGCTGGATACGGGTCGGAAGCCGGAATTAGTGTGAGTCGCCCCGTATGCCCGTACAGATCAAATTCTGTATGGGAAAGACAACGTATTGACCCCGCATTTGTCGACGGTCGATAGGAAAGTGCATATAATTTCCGCCCAAGCCGTAGGGAAGATTCACGCTCTAGAAGTGCGTCTCCACCAGCGGCCCAGGTCGGTGTTGGAGCACATTACCGGTATTGTTTCGCGCTGTTGCTTACCTTTAACCATAAAAGGACGTGATCATGAAGAAATCCCTCCTCGTAGCTTCCCTGTTGGCTGCTGTTGCACTGGCTGCTTGCAACAAGAGCGCTGATCAAGCTGCTTCGTCGGCTGCAAGCGACGCGGCTGCTGCTGCTTCGTCGGCTGCTTCGGCAGTTGCTGGTGCTGCGAGCGACGCTTCGGCTGCTGCTTCGTCGGCAACGGCTGCTGCGAGCGACGCTGCTGCTGCAGTGGCGTCGGCTGCTTCGGCAGCGACGGCTGCTCCGGCTTCGGGCGCAAGCCAGTAAGCCTTCAGCATCAGCTGAAAAAAAACCGGCCCGAGGGCCGGTTTTTTTACGTCTGCCGCTTTCGAATCGAGCGCCCGGCAGCCGCTTGAAGGTGCCGCAGCAGCCCCTGCCCGCTCACACGAGCATCAGCCAGTCGAAGCCCGCGTCCTGCGAGGCCACGATCACGTCCTCCCCGTCCGTCCCGAGTACACCGCCAAACGCCTGGCGAGCCAGTTCCGGCAGGTTGTTCTGCTGGCTCAGATGGGCCGCGACCAAATGCTGGAGACGGCTGCGTTCGAGCGACGCGAGGATGTCCGCCGCCGCGTCGTTGCTCAGGTGGCCGTGGTTGCCGCCGATCCGCGCCTTCAGCGACTGCGGATAGCGGCTGGCGGCCAGCATCGCGGTATCGTGGTTGGATTCGAGCACCAGCGCGTCACAGCCGCTCAGGACGGCCGTGATGTGCGGGGTGGCCATCCCGACGTCCGTCAGCACGCCGAGCCGGCGGCTTCCGTCCGTGAAGACGAACTGGAGCGGTTCCCGCGCATCGTGGGGGACCGTATAGGGCATCACGGCCAGATCGCGTATCGCGGCCGTCTCGTCGCCCCACAGCACATGGAGATCGACATCGGCCTCGTCCGCGCCGACCGCGCGCGCGGTGCCCCAGCTCATGTAGAGCGGCAGCGACGCACGGCGTGCGAGCGTCAGCGCACTGCCGACGTGGTCGCTGTGTTCATGGGTAATGAGGATCGCATCGAGGTCGGCGATGCAGAGATTCAGTCGGCCGAGCCGGCGCTCGACCTCCTTGGCGGAAAAGCCGCAGTCGAGCAGCACGCGGGTGGTCGTCGTGCCGCTCGTGGCCTCGACGACCAGCGCGTTGCCTTCGCTGCCGCTTCCGAGGCTGGCGAATCGCACGCGCTCAGTTCAGTTGCGCGTGCAGCAGCGAGATGAGCCGCTGCGCGTCCGACGAGTTGTCGACCTGGCCGTCCGCGCCGACCACGGCGACCTGCGTACCGCCATTGCCCTGCGCGCGCACGTTGATCAGATATTCCTTGCCGGGCTTGGCCGCCGACGGGCCGCCGTAGAACAGCTTGCCGAACAGACCGTCACGCTTGAGCTCGTCCATCGAGTTCGCGTAGCGCACGGTGTAGACCCCCTTCTCGCGGTCGCGATTGTCGACCGTGAAGTTGGTCCGGTCGAGCGCCAGGCCCACGCGCAACCACGCGCGGTCGAACGACTCGGCCAGTTGCAGCGTCGCTGCACCGCCGCTCGTGTCGGCGACCTGCGCCGGCGCCGTCGCGGGGCGCGCATCGGTCAGCAACTGCTTCGCCTGCGCGTCGGTCAGGCCGAACTTCTGCATCAGCTTCGACAGGAACACGGCTTCGAGCACCGGGTTGCGCGGACGCTCTTCCCAGCGCGACGACGTGCCGCCCTGCGGGCCGACCATCATTTCTTCCATCGCGCTGTGCGTGATCGAGATGTCGGTGTTGCCGTCCGACGTCCGGTTCACGAGCGTGCGGAAGCGGTCGCGCGTACCCGACGAATAGGCGAAATCGATGACCTTGCCGATCGTGCGACGGAACCAGTCGTCCGGAATGTTCGCGCGGTTCTCGGCCCAGTCGGTGGCCATGATGCCCGTCGACGGCGCATCGGTCTTCAGCGAGAAGCCGTTCTCCTGCCAGAACTCCTTCAGGATCGGCCACAGCTGCTCGGGCGTCCGGCCGTCGACGACGAGCCAGCGGCGATCGCCGTCGCGCTCGATGTGCATGCCGAGCGGATCCTGCGCGCTCGGGATGCCGTCGGTCGCGTTGCCGGCCTGCGTCGTGGCCCGC
This sequence comes from Burkholderia sp. MSMB1835, assembly GCF_001526365.1. Lineage (NCBI taxonomy): Bacteria > Pseudomonadati > Pseudomonadota > Betaproteobacteria > Burkholderiales > Burkholderiaceae > Burkholderia > Burkholderia sp. MSMB1835. The sequence continues at coordinate 85,999 of NZ_LOYP01000031.1, read as the reverse complement.
GGCGGCAGCGTACCGAGCCCGGCATTGGTCGGCGGCGCGACGAACTGCTGCGTCGTCGGCACCGGCTTCAGGTCGCTCGGCACCGCGAGCGGCGGCGCCGAGCCGGTGTTCTTGTAGTTGACCCGGTCAGGGGCCAGGTAGTCGTTCAGCGTATCGCAGCCGGCGAGCGCGCCCAGCGCCAGCGCCATCACCGACAACTGGATGGCACGAGAGGAAAAGGCGAAACGTTTCATGAAATCCTTCGTCTTGCTAGAACGCTCGTCAGGAGCGGCGCCGGACGGAGCCGGCCGGTGCGGGTTGATCAGGGGTCGAGCCGGCGGCCGCAGGACGCGGCCGCCTCGGCATCAGGCGAGAACGCCAGCCTCGACGAGGGCCGAACGCACGGCATCGTGGCAGCGCTCGTCGAGCGCCGTGAGCGGCAGCCGAATGCCGCCCTGCATCTTGCCCATCGCCTGCAGCGCCCACTTCACCGGGATCGGGTTCGCTTCGATGAACAGGTTCTTGTGCAGCGACAGCAGCTTCATGTGCAGCGTACGGGCCGTCTGCACGTCGCCGGCCAGCGCCGCGCGGCACAGCTCGCTCATCGCGCGCGGCGCGACGTTCGCGGTCACCGAGATGTTGCCGTGGCCGCCGAGCAGCATCAGCGCGATCGCGGTCGGATCGTCGCCGCTGTAGATCGCGAAATGCTTCGGCGCGGCCTTGATCAGGTGGGCGGCGCGATCGATGTTGCCGGTCGCTTCCTTCACGCCGATGATGCCCGGCACCTGCGCGAGGCGCAGCGTCGTCTCGTGCGCCATGTCCGCGACCGTCCGGCCCGGCACGTTGTACAGGATCACCGGCAGGTCGACCGCTTCGGCGATCGTCCGGAAGTGGCGGTACATGCCTTCCTGCGTCGGCTTGTTGTAGTACGGCACGACCTGCAGCGTCGCGTCCGCGCCGACCGCCTTCGCGTGCTTCGTCAGCTCGATCGCTTCCGCGGTCGAGTTGCCGCCCGCGCCCGCGATGATCGGGATGCGCTTGCCCGCATGCTCGACCGCCGTGCGGATCATCAGGATGTGCTCTTCGACGTTGAGCGTTGCCGACTCGCCGCTCGTACCGACGACGACGAGTGCATCGGTGCCTTCCGCGATGTGCCAGTCGATCAGTTTGCGAAACGCCGGCAGGTCGAGACTGCCGTCTTCGAGCATCGGGGTGACGATCGCGGGGATGCTGCCGCGGATTTGAATGCCGTCTTGGGTGCCGTTAGCCATGAAACGCGATTGATTGTGTACCGGTAAACATTGAGATTGTAGCGGATTAGCCGGGCAGTTCGTAACGTGGAATTCCCGCCCCCGCCTTTGGGGTCGCGCCCTCGCGCACTGCGCAAAGACGCTGGACGAACGCCTCGCGCGGCGCGGCGACGAAACCGTCCTCGTACGCGACCGTCCGCAGACGACCGTGCACGGCGTCCAGCAACTCGCCCGGGGCGAGCAGGAACGCGGGATTGGACGGCTTTCCGACCGTTTCGTTTCCTTGCGCGAAGGTTTCGTAGATCAGCACGCCGCCCGGCGCCACGGCAGCGAGCAGATGGGGCCAGAGCGGGCGATGCAGATAGTTCGTGACGATCACGGCCGCGAACCGCTCGTCGGCCGGCAGCGGCCATGGCGCGCCTTCGAGATCGGCCGCGCGAGCGGCGACGCCGGGAATCGCGCGCAACGCGGCCAGGGCGGCCGGATCGCGGTCGAGCGCGACGACCGGATGCCCGCGCGACGCGAACCAGCGCGCATGGCGGCCGCCGCCCGCCGCGACGTCGAGCACCGCCCCGCCGGCCGGCACGAGCCGCGCCCATTGCGCAACCCAGCGCGACGGCTCGGCCTGGCCGACGTGGCCGCCCGCGGCGGCGATGACGGACTCGCTCATGCGCCGGATCAGTTGTACGACAGGCCCATCGCGTCGCGCACGTCGCGCATCGTTTCCGTCGCGTACTTGCGCGCCTTGTCGCAACCGTCCGCGACGATCGCGCGCAACAGCGACGGATCGTCCATGTACTTCTGCGCACGCTCGAGCATCGGCTGCTGTTCGCGCAGGATGCCTTCGACGACCGGCTGCTTGCAGTCGAGGCAACCGATGCCCGCCGAGCGGCAGCCCTTCTGCACCCATTCGTGCGTCGCTTCGTCCGTATAGACCTGGTGAAGCTGCCACACCGGGCACTTGTCGGGATCGCCCGGATCGGTGCGGCGCACGCGCGCGGGATCGGTCGGCATCGTGCGGACCTTCTTCGTGATCGTCTCGGCGTCTTCACGCAGGCCGATCGTGTTGCCGTACGACTTGGACATCTTCTGCCCGTCGAGGCCCGGCATCCGCGACGCTTCGGTCAGCAGCGCCTGCGGCTCGACCAGGATGATCTTGCGTGCGCCTTCGAGATAGCCGAACAGCCGCTCGCGGTCGCTCATCGACAGGCTTTGCGATTCCTGCAGCATCGCGCGCGCCTGTTCGAGCGCCTCGTCGTCGCCTTCCTGCTGATACGCGTTACGCAACTCGTGATAGAGCTTCGCGCGCTTGCCGCCGAGCTTCTTCGCGGCTTCGAGCGCCTTCTCCTCGAAACCGGGCTCGCGGCCGTACAGGTAGTTGAAGCGGCGCGCGATCTCGCGCGTCATCTCGACGTGCGGCACCTGGTCCTCGCCGACCGGCACGAGCGAGCCGCGATACAGCAGGATGTCGGCGGCCATCAGCACCGGATAGCCGAGGAAGCCGTAGGTGGACAGATCCTTGTCCTTCAGCTTCTCCATCTGCTCCTTGTAGGTCGGCACGCGTTCGAGCCAGCCGAGCGGCGTGCTCATGCCGAGCAGCAGCGCGAGTTCCGCGTGCTCGGGCACCTTGCTCTGGATGAACAGCGTCGCCTGCGCCGGGTCGATGCCGGACGCGAGCCAGTCGATCAGCACGTCCCACACGTTCTTCTCGATGACCTCGGGCGTCTCGTAGTGCGTCGTCAGCGCATGCCAGTCGACGACGCAGAAGAAGCACGGGTACTCGGACTGCAGCTTCACCCAGTTTTTCAGCACGCCGTGGTAATGACCGAGGTGCAGCGACCCGGTGGGTCGCATGCCGGAGAAAATACGTTCTGGGAACATGATTGTCGTTAGAAAAGCGAGGCGAAGGGAGACAGGACGGCGCTCAGGACGGCGTAACCGACATTGACGAGCGGACGCAGCCAGAAATTCGTCAGCACGCCCGTCGTGACGAGCACGAGGACGATGATGAAACCGTACGACTCGATGCGCGACAGCGCGATCGATTGCCTGGTCGGCAGCAGCGCCGCCAGGATGCGGCCGCCGTCGAGCGGCGGCAGCGGAAACAGGTTCAGCACGCCGAGCACGAGGTTCGCGCTGACGCCGGCGAACGCCATCCGCGTGAAGAACGGCTCGTCGATGCCGACGGCCGGCAGCACGAGGGTCAGCAGGCCCCAGACCAGCGCCTGCACGAAGTTGCAGGCCGGCCCCGCGAGCGCGACCCACAGGCTGCCCCAGCGCGGATTGCGCAGGTTGCCGAACGACACCGGCACCGGCTTCGCATAGCCGAACAGGAACGCGCCGCCGGTCAGGAAGTACATCGCGAGCGGAATCGCGATCGTGCCGAGCGGGTCGATGTGGCGCATCGGATTGAACGACACGCGCCCCATCGCGTAGGCGGTGTTGTCGCCGAGCAGGCGCGCGGCGTAACCATGCGCGGCCTCGTGCAGCGTGATCGCGAAGATCACGGGCAGCGCGTAGACGGCGATGGTCTGTATCAGGGAAGCATCCATATCGCGTTATTGTAACAAGCGCACTCGCGCAAAAACGGCACGGCGCGTCATGCGGCCGAAAGCCCGAACGGTTCGAGCGCGCCGCGCCCCGCGCGGACGAGTTCGGGCGCGTCGCCGGTCAGGTCGATCACCGTCGACGGTTCGCGCGGACACGCACCGCCGTCGATCACGAGGTCGACCTGCTTCTCGAGCCGCGTGCGGATTTCTTCGGGATCGTTCAGCGGTTCGTCGTCCGGCGGCAGGATCAGCGTCGTGCCGAGCAGCGGCTGGCCAAGCGACTCCAGCAGCGCGAGCGTGATCGCGTGATCGGGCACGCGCAACCCGATCGTCTTGCGCGACGGGTGCGACAGCCGGCGCGGTACTTCCTTCGTCGCCTGCAGAATGAACACGTACGGGCCCGGCGTCACCGACTTGATCTGCCGGTACTGGCGGTTGTCGACCATCGCGAAGTTGGCGAGCTCCGACAGGTCGCGCACGAGCAGCGACAGATGCTGCTTCTCGTCGAGGCCGCGAATCCGGCGCACGCGCTCGACCGCATCCTTGTCGTCGAGATGGCACGCGAGCGCATAGCTCGAATCGGTCGGCATCGCGATCACGCCGCCCTTGCTGACGATCTCCACCGCCTGCTTGATCAGGCGCGGCTGCGGATTATCCGGATGAATCCTGAAGAACTGGGACATGGGGACACGTAAAGAGGGAGAAGTCGGATGCGCATCGGCGGCAACGCGGGCGGCCGAAGCCGCCCGGCGTCAGAGCCAGCGCTCCCAGACCGGCGTCAGGTCGGGCGGCAACGGCGGCAGGCCGCCGAGCTCGATGCGGCCCTCGCCCGGCGCGTGGAAATCCGAGCCGCGCGACACTTCGAAGCCGAAGCGGCGCGCGACGTCCGCGTATTCGCGGTACTGGTCGGGCGTGTGACTGCCCGTGACGACCTCGATCGCGCGACCGCCGAGATCGATGAACTCGCCGAAAAACGCGTCGAATTCGACCGGCGTATAGCGATAGCGGCCCGGATGCGCGACCACCGCTTCGCCGCCTGCCGCGCGGATCCAGCCGACCGCGTCGGACAGCGACGCCCAGCGATGCGGGACGAAGCCGGGCTTACCGTCGCCGAGCAGGCGGTCGAACACGTCGGTCGTCGATTCGGCGTGGCCGTTCTCGACGAGAAAGCGCGCGAAGTGCGTGCGCGAGATCAGATCGGGATTCGATACGTATTTCAGCGCGCCTTCGTACGCGCCGGGTATGCCGAGCGTCGCGAGCTGCTCCGCGATCGCCAGCGCGCGCGCCGCGCGGCCGTGGCGGGTGCGGTACAGGCCGTCGACCAGCGCCGGATGGGCGGGATCGATGTGCAGACCGACGATGTGCACGGTGCGCGATGCCCACGTGACCGAAATCTCCACGCCGCTCAGATAGCGCATGCCGAGCGCCTCCGCCTCGCTGCGCGCCGCCGCCTGGCCGCCGATCTCGTCGTGGTCGGTCAGCGCCCACAGGGTCACGCCGCCCGCATGCGCGCGGCGCGCGACGTCGGCAGGCGACAGCAACCCGTCGGAAACATTGGAATGGCAGTGGAGATCGGCGTTCATCGTCGGCATGGCAGGTAAGGCCTCATTCTACTGCAACGCGGCAATTGCGCCGCCCGCCTGCCGTGCCGGCGCCGCCACGCGCCTACGCGCAGAACGCCTCGATCAGCGACGCGATCTGCTCGGGCTGGTCGTGATGCACCATGTGGCCGGCATCCTCGACGAGCTTCTCGCGCCAGTCGGGGAATGCGTCGAAGCGCGCCTTGAATTCGGCCAGCGGGATGTCGCCGGCGAGGTGCGCGAGCGTCGGCGAATTGACGGCCTCGATGTGCAGCACCTTCGCGCGCACCTGCTTCCAGATGGCCATCACTTCGTCGAGCCGGTACAGCAGCGGGCCCGGCATCTTGTGCGCCGGGTCGGCCAGCAGGTGGTAGAGGCCGTCGTCGCCGCGTTTCGACCAGTGCGCGGCGAGAAACGCGGCGCGGCGCGGGTCGAGCCGCGGATTGGTCTTGATCAGGCGCGCCGCCACGTCGTCGAGGGACGCGTACGGCCGCAGCGCGGGCGGCTCGCGCAGCTCGTCGAGCCAGCCGCGCAGCCGGCGCGGTGCCTGTTCGGCGCGGGCCGGCGCAAGCCCGAACCCCTCGAGGTCGACCACGCGCCGCACCCGTTCCGGCCGCGCGCCGGCATACAGACACACGACGTTCGCACCCATGCTGTGTCCGACCAGATTGACCTCGCCGGTCGGCGCATAGCGGTCGACGAGCGCATCGAGATCGCCCAGGTACTCGTGGAACCAGTAATGGCCGCCGCCCTGCCGCGCGACCGGCCAGTCGGACAGCCCGAAGCCGCGCGCGTCGGGCGCGATCACCTGCCAGTCGCCCGCGAGCGCGTCGACGACGAACTGGAACGACGCCGCAACGTCCATCCAGCCGTGCAGCATGAACAGCGTCGGCGCATCGGGCCGGCCCCAGCGCCGCACATGCAGCTGGACGCCGCGCACCGTGACGAAATCGGAAACAGAACTCGAGGCACTCATCGCAGCCGCCAAAAAAAGAATGGTCGTTCGATTATAGCGGCGACAGTCCGGTTCCGGCGGCCGGCAATCGAAGTACCGCTCTAGCGGCGAGGTCGTCCCGGGGCCCGCCGGCAGCATGCCGTCGATCGGCCGTGCGAGCCGGCCGGCAGCCACCAAGGACGCACCCGAACGCGGGGTCAGGCTAAGGCGCGGGACGTCCGTCCGCCGCGTCCTGCGCGGCCAGTTCGTCGAGTTCGGCTTGCTCGAAGCCCGCGTCGCGTCGCGCATCGAAATTGAACGGGCCGCGCAGCCGCGGCGCGTGGTATTGCTCGGCGAGCTGCCGATAAGTCGGTACGGGATCGCGGCCGGCTGCGTCGCACAAATGGCGGAACCAGCGGTTGCCGATCGCGACGTGGCCGATTTCGTCGCGCAGGATCACGTCGAGGATCGCGGCCGACGCATCGTCGCCCGCCTGCACGAGCCGTGCGCGGATCGGCGGCGACGCGTCGAGCCCGCGGGCCTCGAGCGTGCGCGGCACGAGCGCCATGCGCGCCAGCACATCGTCCCGGGTCCGCTCGCACATCTCCCACAGCCCGTTGTGCGCGGGAAAATCGCCGTATGCGTGCCCGAATGCCGCGAGCCGGTCGGACAGCAGCGTGAAGTGGTAGGCCTCCTCGGCCGCGACCTTCAGCCAGTCCGCATAGAACGCGTCCGGCAGGCCGGCGAAGCGCCAGACCGCGTCGAGCGCCAGGTTGATCGCATTGAACTCGATATGGGCGAGCGCGTGCAGCAGCACGGCACGCCCTTCCGGCGACCGCATGCTGCGCCGCTCGAGCTGGCGCGGCTCGACGAGCGGCGGTCGCGCCGGGCGGCCGGGCAGACCGGCCGGTTCGCGCAGTCGAAGCGACGGTGCGATCGCGGCCTGCCCGGCCCGCAGCGCATCGTGCAGTGCGCGCACCTGCGCGGCCTTGGCCGCCGGCTCGGCGACACACAGCGCATCGAGCGCCACGCTGCGCACGCAGGCCGGCACCTGGCCGAAAGAAGAAGACACGATGCTCATAAACAGGGACACCTTGCGTACGCGTCGCGGGAGCACAGGCACGCGACGGTTTACAATATGCGTTTGTTCCGCGGCGCCACGCGCCGGGCAAACCGGACGCGCCATTCTACCGGCGCCCCTCATCGAAGAGACAAGGAGACTCCGTGACGATCTACAAGCTGGGCGAGACGGCCCCGACGATCCACGAAAGCGTATTCGTCGCCGATACGGCGGCCATCATCGGCAAGGTCGTGCTCGAGGAAAACGCGAGCGTGTGGTTCGGCGCGACGATTCGCGGCGACAACGAGACGATTACGGTCGGCGCCGGCAGCAACGTCCAGGAAGGCGCGGTCCTGCATACCGACCCGGGCTTTCCGCTGACGATTGCCGAGAACGTGACGATCGGGCACCAGGCCATGCTGCACGGCTGCACGATCGGCGAAGGTTCGCTGATCGGGATTCAGGCGGTGGTCTTGAATGGAGCGGTCATCGGCCGCAACTGTCTGGTCGGTGCCGGCGCGGTCGTGACGGAAGGCAAGACGTTCCCGGACAACTCGCTGATTCTCGGCGCACCGGCGAAAGTCGTGCGCGAGCTGTCGGCCGAAGACGTCGCGCGGCTGCGCGCGAACGCGAAGACGTATGTCGAGCGACGCGCGCATTTCAAGGAGCAACTCGTGCGGATCGGGTGATTCGCACGGATTTCAAGGAAGAAGAGTGAGCGACCAGTTACAGAAATTCATGTTCAATGCGGCGCCCGTGCGCGGCGAGATCGTTTCGCTGCGCAACACGTGGCAGGAAGTACTCACCCGCCGCGACTACCCTGCCCCCGTGCGCACGGTGCTCGGCGAGATGATGGCCGCGTGCGCGCTGCTGTCCGCGAACCTGAAATTTCACGGCACCCTGATCATGCAGATCTTCGGCGACGGGCCGGTCCAGATGCTGGTCGTCCAGTGCGGGTCCGATCTGTCGATGCGGGCCACCGCGAAGTTCTCGGGCGACGCCGCGCAGACGATCGGCGACGACACGCGTTTCGCGGCGCTCGTCAACGCGAGCGGCCACGGCCGCTGCGTGATCACGCTCGATCCGGCCGACAAACTGCCCGGCCAGCAGCCGTACCAGGGCATCGTGCCGCTTAACGGCGTCGACGGCCCGCTCGAATCGGTGTCGCAGGTACTCGAGCACTACATGCATCACTCGGAGCAGCTCGACACGCGGCTGTGGCTTGCGGCCGATCGCGACCGCGCGGTTGGCATGCTGCTGCAGAAGCTGCCGGGCGACGGCGGCATCGTGCCGCGCAACGCCGAAACCGATATCGACACGTGGGAGCGCGTGTGCACGCTCGGCGGCACGCTGTCCGCGAAGGAATTGCTCGAGGTCGAACCGGAAGTGGTGTTCCGCCGGCTGTTCTGGCAGGAAAACGTGCAGCACTTCGAACCGGCCGGCACGCGCTTCCAGTGCTCGTGCTCGCGCGAGAAGGTCGGTGCGATGCTGCGCATGCTCGGTCGCGAAGAAGTCGACAGCGTGATCGTCGAGCGCGGCCACGTCGAGATCCACTGCGAGTTCTGCAACCAGCGCTACGAGTTCGATCCGGTCGACGTCGCGCAGCTGTTCGCGGCGCCCGGCGTCGAAACCGGCATCGCGCCCGCGACCGACCAGCGTCACTGAGCCGCGCGCCCGTGCCCGCCACCGGCGCGGCACGGGCGCATAATGACGCACGAGCGCCGCATGCGCGGCTCCGGCGCCGGAGGCCCGGCCTTCGGTGCCAGCCGCTTTCCACGGTCGGCGCGCCGCAGGAGAAACACATGAATCGCCCCCGCCCCTTTGGCACCATCCGCAGCATCGTCGTGACGAGCATGATCGCCGGCACGCTCGCGCTTGCCGGCTGCGCGATGCCGCCGCCGAGTTCCACGATCCTGAGCCGCCTGCCCGAGCCGGGCGCGTCGGGTGGCCAGCCGCCGGTGCTGTCGAGCGACGAACGCAAGCGCTACGACGAGATCGACCAGCAGGTTCTGCGCGAGCAGAACAGCGCGATGGCGGCCGAAGCGGCCGCACGCGCGTGGGCCTATTACTCGCCGCCGCCCGTGACGGTCTACGGCGGGTATTACGGCGGTTGGGGCAATCGCTGGGGCACGGGCATCAGCTACGGCTATCCGGGCTGGTGGTGGTGAGCTCGCATCCCCCGACCGATTGAAGACTGGCAGGAAATAAAAAAGCGCGGCATTTCCCGCGCTTTTTCAATGAATTCGACGTATCGCGCTCAGTGATGCGCCGCCTTGCCCTTGTCGCCGCCATGATGGCGCGACGGCTTCGCGATCGACTGCGGATTCGGCACGACCCGCACGGGCGCGGCGGAGACGGCGCCGCGCGTCGACGTATTCGACGGCGTGTTGTTCGGCGGCCCCGCAGGCGCATTCGGCGACACGAACTGCACGAATACTTCGCCGTCCTTCACCATGCCCATCTCGTAGCGCGCACGCTCCTCGATCGCCGCGGTGCCGCTCTGCAGATCCTGCACTTCGCCGGCGGTGCGCTCGTTGCGCAGCTTCTCGTCCGCATTCTTCTGGAGCTGGTCGTCGAGCTGCTGACGCAATTCGTGCACCCGCAGCCAGCCGCCGTGTCCCCACCATAGGGGGTACTGAATGAGCGCCAGCAAGGCAATCAGGACGACAGTGACAAGCCGCATGTAAGAGACGCAGATATAAGAAGCGCCGCTCCGCGCACAGGCACAGAGCGGCGTCGAGATGACGAACCCGATAGTAGCGCGTTAGCGCAGGTTATAGAAAGCCGATTTGCCCGGGTAGCTAGCGATGTCGCCGAGATCTTCCTCGATGCGCAGCAACTGGTTGTACTTCGAGATGCGGTCGCTGCGCGACAGCGAACCCGTCTTGATCTGACCGGCGTTCAGGCCGACCGCGATGTCCGCGATCGTCGAATCTTCCGTTTCGCCCGAGCGGTGCGAGATCACGGCCGTGTAGCCCGCGCGCTTCGCCATTTCGATCGCCGCGAACGTTTCGGTCAGCGTACCGATCTGGTTGATCTTGATGAGGATAGAGTTCGCGATGCCCTTCTCGATGCCTTCCTTCAGGATGCGCGTGTTCGTGACGAACAGATCGTCGCCGACGAGTTGCACCTTCTTGCCGAGACGGTCGGTCAGCAGCTTCCAGCCGTCCCAGTCGCTTTCGTGCATGCCGTCCTCGATCGACACGATCGGGAACTTGTCGGCGAGCGTCGCGAGGTAGTCGGTGAATTCGGCCGACGACAGTTGCAGGCCTTCGCCCGCGAGCTGGTACTTGCCGTCGTGGTAGAACTCGGATGCCGCGCAGTCGAGCGCGAGCAGCACGTCTTCGCCCGCACGGTAGCCGGCCTTCTCGATCGCCTGCAGGATCGTCGACAGGCACTCGTCGTTGCTGCCGAAGTTCGGTGCGAAACCGCCTTCGTCGCCGACGGCCGTGCTCATGCCGCGGTCGCTCAGGATCTTCTTCAGCGCGTGGAACACTTCCGCGCCGCAACGCAGCGCTTCACGGAACGTCGGCTGGCTGACCGGGACGATCATGAATTCCTGGATGTCCAGGCTGTTGTTCGCGTGCGCGCCGCCGTTGACGATGTTCATCATCGGCACCGGCAGTTGCATCGCGCCCGACCCGCCGAAGTAGCGGTACAGCGGCAGGCCGGCTTCTTCGGCGGCGGCCTTCGCGACGGCCATCGACACGGCCAGCATCGCGTTCGCGCCCAGGCGCGACTTGTTGTCGGTGCCGTCCAGCTCGAGCAGCGTCTTGTCGAGGAACGCCTGTTCCGACGCGTCGAGGCCCATGATGGCTTCGGAGATTTCGGTGTTGATGTGCTCGACCGCCTTCAGCACGCCCTTGCCGTTGTAGCGGCCGGCTTCGCCGTCGCGCAGTTCGATCGCTTCACGCGAGCCGGTGGACGCGCCCGACGGCACCGCCGCGCGGCCCATCGTGCCCGATTCGAGCAGCACGTCGCATTCGACGGTGGGGTTGCCGCGCGAATCCAGAATCTCGCGGCCGATGATATCTACGATTGCACTCATGGGTTTCCTCTGAGAATGACGATGGATTCTTCAAACTGCGACGGCGGGCGCGCCGGAACCGCTTTCGCTACAGACGCGCAAAGCCGTCGCAAGGTTCATTCGATCTTTAATTGAAATCGTTTTCCAGGAACGGGTTGCGCTTCACCGCCTGGTCGAGCGTGACGAGCGTCTCCAGCAACGCGCCCATCCGGTTCAGCGGCACCGCGTTCGGGCCGTCGGACTTCGCCTCGGCCGGATTCGGATGCGTTTCCATGAAGAGGCCCGCGACGCCCGTCGCGACCGCCGCACGTGCGAGCACCGGCACGAATTCGCGCTGGCCGCCCGAGCTCGTGCCCTGCCCGCCCGGCAACTGCACCGAGTGGGTCGCATCGAACACGACCGGCGCGTTCGTCTCGCGCATGATCGCGAGCGAACGCATGTCCGACACGAGATTGTTGTAGCCGAACGAGACGCCGCGCTCGCACGCCATGAAGCGGTCTTCCGACAGCCCCGCGTCACGTGCGGCGTCGCGCGCCTTGTCGATCACGTTCTTCATGTCGTGCGGCGCGAGGAACTGGCCCTTCTTGATGTTGACGGGCTTGCCCGAGCGCGCGCACGCATGGATGAAATCGGTCTGACGGCACAGGAACGCCGGCGTCTGCAGCACGTCGACGACCGACGCGACCTGCTCGATCTCGTCGATCGAATGCACGTCCGTCAGCACCGGCAGGCCGAGCTGGCGCTTCACCTCGGACAGGATCCGCAGGCCCTCGTCCATTCCGAGGCCGCGAAACGATTTGCCCGAGCTGCGGTTTGCCTTGTCGTAGGACGACTTGTAGATGAACGGAACGTTCAGCTTCTCGCAGATCTCCTTCAGGCGGCCGGCCGTGTCGATCGTCATTTGCTCCGATTCGACGACGCAGGTACCCGCGATCAGGAAGAAAGGCTTGTCGAGACCGACCTCGAAATCGCACAGCTTCATGCTTGCACTCCGCGCGCTTGCTTGTTGGCGAGCGCGGCTTCGACGAACGACTTGAACAGCGGATGGCCATCACGCGGCGTGGACGTGAATTCCGGGTGGAACTGGACGCCGACGAACCACGGGTGCATCGAGCGCGGCAGCTCCATCATTTCCGGCAGATCCTCGCTCGGGGTACGGGCGCTGATGATAAGGCCGCCGGCTTCGAGCTGGGGCACGAAGCGGTTATTGACTTCATAACGGTGGCGATGGCGCTCGTTCACGTCCTTGCCGTAGATTTCTTCCGCCATCGTGCCCGGCTTGATCGGGCAGCGCTGCGAACCGAGGCGCATCGTGCCGCCGAGGTCGGATTCCTCGGTGCGCGTCTCGACCTTGCCTTCGCGGTCGTACCATTCGGTGATCAGCGCGACCACGCGCTCCGGCGTGTCCGGATCGAATTCCGTGCTGTTCGCCTGCTTCAGGCCGACGACGTCGCGCGCGAATTCGATCACCGCGAGCTGCATGCCGAGGCAGATGCCGAGGTACGGCACCTTCGACTCGCGCGCATAGCGGACCGCCGCGATCTTGCCTTCCGTGCCGCGACGGCCGAAGCCGCCCGGCACCAGCACGGCGTCGAGGTGCTTCAGGCTGTCGACGCCGTTCGTCTCGAGCTCTTCCGAATCGATGTACTCGATGTTGACCTTGGTCGACGTGTGGATCGACGCATGGCGCAGCGCCTCGATCAGCGACTTGTACGACTCGGTCAGGTCGACGTACTTGCCGACCATGCCGATCGTCACTTCGTGCTGCGGGTTCTCGAGCTTTTCGACGAGCGTCGACCACATGCTCAGGTCGGCGTCCTTCGGCGACAGCTTCAGCTCTTCGCAGATGATCCGGTCGAGGCCCTGGTCGTGCAGCATCTGCGGAATCTTGTAGATGCTGTCGGCGTCCCACACCGAGATCACGGCGTCTTCGGGCACGTTCGAGAACATCGAGATCTTCTTCGATTCGTCGTCGGGGATGCGGCGATCCGCACGGCACAGCAGCACGTGCGGCAGGATGCCGATCTCGCGCAGCTTCTGCACGCTGTGCTGGGTCGGCTTCGTCTTCAGCTCGCCGGCCGTCGCGACGTACGGCACGAGCGTCAGGTGCACGAAGCACGCGCTGTTGCGGCCGAGGCGCAGGCTCATCTGGCGCGCGGCCTCGAGGAACGGCAGCGACTCGATGTCGCCGACCGTGCCGCCGATCTCGACGATCGCGACGTCCGGCTCGCCGCAGGTGGCCGATGCCGCCCCGCGCTCGATGAACGCCTGGATTTCGTTCGTGATGTGCGGAATCACCTGCACGGTCTTGCCGAGATAATCGCCGCGGCGCTCCTTGCGGATCACCGATTCGTAGATCTGGCCGGTCGTGAAGTTGTTGGCCTTGCGCATCTTCGTGCTGATGAAGCGCTCATAGTGGCCGAGGTCGAGGTCGGTCTCCGCTCCGTCTTCCGTCACGAACACTTCGCCGTGCTGGAACGGGCTCATCGTGCCGGGGTCGACGTTGATGTAGGGATCGAGTTTGAGGAGGGTGACTTTCAGACCGCGCGATTCGAGGATCGCGGCGAGAGAGGCGGCGGCAATACCCTTGCCGAGGGAAGAAACTACGCCGCCGGTGACGAAAACATATTTGGTCATCGCTGGATGCTCGCGGGAAAAACGGATTATACCGTAAAGCCCGCCCTTCTCTCAGCAATTGACGCGATGATCGCGCCCTTTCGTGCCGACCCGCGCCAACCGTGCGCGACGGCGCGAACCGGCCGGCCCGTCGGCGCCGCGCGCATGCGCCGGCGGTCGTTCCGTCCGCCGGACCCGGCGTCAGGCGCGCCTCGCGATCGGCGCGCCGGCCTGCGAAGCGCAACCCTCTTCCGCCTTCAGCGAATTCAGCATCCGCTGCAATGCGCGGGCGGTCTCGATCGGCCGCTCCATCGGGAACAGGTGGCTCCCTTCGATCCATTCGATGCGCCCGCGCGTCGCGCGGCGCGTCGCGTCGAGCCCGACCTGCCGGACCTCGCGCGAGCGCGTGCCGGCGAGAAAGCCGAGCGGCACCGGCGCGCCGTGCGCGAGCCGCGGGCCGAGCGTGTGCGGCAGCGTCCGGTAGATCAGGTACTCGACCTGACGGTCGAACGCCAGCGCGCGCTCGCCGTCGGCGCCGGCCTGCGGGATCCCGTGGTCGATATAGTCGGCGAGCATCCGTTCGTCCCAGCGCGCGAACGCGGGCTTCTCCCGAAAGTGCCGCCAGACTTCGTCGCGGCTCGTCCAGCGCGTGCGCCGGTTGCGCGTGGCCGCGGCCGGCGACAGCCGCTCGTCGAGCCCCGCCCACTGGCTCGCGCGCAGCGCGCCGGCACGCCAGCCCGCGATGATCGGCGAATCGATCATCACGACGCCGCGCACCCACTGCGGCTTCTTCAGCGCGGCCATCAACGACAGGTAGCCGCCGAGCGAATGGCCGACGAGCCAGACCGGGCGCTCGTAGCGGCTGCCGATGTCGTCGAGCAGTTGCTCGACGAGATGCGGCCAGTCGCGCGTCACCGGGAAGCGGCGGTCGTGACCGATCCGTTCGATGTAGCGCAGCTCGTAGTCGTCGGCCAGTTCGGCGAAGATCGTCCGGTATGTCGACGCCGGGAAGCCGTTCGCATGCGAGAAGTGGAGGATGTCCTTCAAATGCCGATGTCTCCTTTGTCGACGGGAGCGGGTGCTTCGGCACGCGCTCCCGTCCCATGCTTCGCGATCGACGGAAGCTGGCGCTTCGGCGCTTGCGCCGATCCCGTGCTTCGTATTCTGTCGGAACCGTGCTTCGGCACGCTACGCCGGCCCCGCGCTTTCCGTCCGGACAAGCCGGCCTTCGCCGCGCTTACCGGTCCATCCAGTACCGGCGCCGTTCGTCGCGATAGCGCGCGAAGGCAAACCCGGCGCCCGCCGGCGCGACGTCGAACCGCACGGCGCCGTCGCGATCGGTGCGCGGCAGCGGAATCCCGCGCGCCTCGTAGCGGGCGAGCACGGTCCGGTGCGGATGCCCGAAACGATTGCGATAGCCTACAGGAAATACCGCGACGCGCGGCCCGACCGAATCGAGGAAAGGCTCGACCGACGACGTGCGGCTGCCGTGGTGCGGCACGACCAGGATCTGCGCGGCCAGCGCGTCGCGCGCATCGGCCACCAGCCGGCGCTCGGCGGCGGCCTCGATGTCGCCCGTCAGCAGTGCCGACGTGCCGCCCGCATCGATGCGCAGTACACACGATCGGCCGTTCGACGAACCCGTGCCCACCCCGCCCGGCGGCCACAGCATCGTGAAGACGACGCCGTCCCAGGTCCACCGCTGCCCGGCCGCGCACGGCAGCCGATCGGCCACGCCCGCCGCCTGCGCATCGCGCCACAGCCGGTGCCGCGGCGCAATGCCGGCCAGCAACTGGCGCACGTCGGCGGCCGCATAAACGGCCGCTGCGCCGCCCGCATGATCGGCATCCGCATGACTGAGCACGAGCGAATCGATCGTCGCGATGCCGCGCGCCCGCAACGCCGGCGCGACGATCCGCGTACCGGCGTGGGACGACTCCGCACCCGGCCCCGCATCGAACAGCAAGGCCCGCCGCGCCGTTTCGACCAGCACCGCCGCGCCCTGCCCGACGTCGAGCACGGTCAGCCGGAAGCCGCCCGCCGGCGGCGCATCCGGCGCCGGCGCGACGAGCGGCAGCCACGTCAGCGGCGCCGCCCAGCGCAGCGGCCAGCCGCGCGGCATCAGCGCCCACGCGACCCCCATGCATGCCAGCACCAGCACCGGCCAGTCGGGCATGCGCAGCCAGAACACGCCGGCGGGCCAATCGGCCAGGTACCCGAGCAGCGTCATCATCGGCGCGAGCGCCGCATGCGCAAGCCGAAAGGCAGCCGCGTCGAGCGGCGGCGGCAACGCGATGCCGGCCAGCACGACCGGCGTCACGACCGAGCTGACCCACGGAATCGCGAACGCATTGCCGAACGGCCCCGACAGGGAAACCTGCGCGAACCATGCGGCGGTGAGCGGCGCGAGTCCGATCGTCACCGCGTACTGCACGCGTGTCGCCTCGGCGACGCGGCGCCGGCAGCGCGTCGCCCACGCACGCAACCGGCTCCGCGAGCCGGTCGCGCCGCTCTCCGCGCCCGCTTCGTCGATCTCGTCGGCCTCGCGCACCGCGCGCCAGCCGGCGACGGCCAGCAGGATCACCGCGACCGCACCGAACGACAGCCAGAACCCGGCCGACAGCACGGCCCACGGGTCGGCGAGCAGCACGCCGCCGAGCGCCAAGCACAGCACCGCCGACGTGGGCACGCTGCGGCCGGCCAGATACGCGATGCCGCCGCCCGCGATCATCCACCACGCGCGCTGTGCCGGCACGTTGAAGCCGGCGAGCGCGGCGTAGCCGGCCGCAGCGGCCAGCGCGGCGAGCGCGGCCGCGTACGGCGCCGGCAGCACGAGCGTCGCGGCCCGTCCGCGCCAGCGCACGCGGCGCCAGACCATCGAGACGAGCCAGCCGGCGAGCGCGCCGACCAGCCCGACATGGAGACCGGAAATCGCGACCAGATGGCTCGTGCCCGTGTTGCGCAGCACGCGCCAATCGTCGTCGCCGATGCCCGACTGGTCGCCGATCGCCAGCGCGGCGACGATGCCGCGATGCGCCGCATCGGTACCGAGCCCCTCGCCGATGCGTGCCCGCAGCATGTCGCGCACCCGATCGATCGATGCACGCCAGCCCGATGCGCGCCCATCGAGCAATACCGCCCGACGCGGCGCACTGACATAGCCGATCGCGCGAATGCCCGCGGCGAGCCACGCCGCCTCGCCGTCGCGCACGCCGGGATTGGCCTCGGCATGCGGACGCTTGAGACGCACGACCAAACGCCAGCGCTGGGCCGCACGCAAATCGGGAAGCGCATCGCGTGTCGCGGATGCGCCATACGCGCGCCACGACAACCGGATCAACGGCGGAAAACGGGTGAGCCCCGCATCGTTCGATTCGACCGCGAACAGCAGCCGCGCACCTGTCTCGTCGACGACGGGCAGCCCGCGGATCACGCCCGTGACGACGATGTCGCGCCCTTCCCACTCGACGGGCAGACTGTCGCGCAGCCGCCATTCGGCCCGCGCGGCCGCATAGCCGAATCCCGCGACGCAGGCCGCGACCGCGCACAACATCCATCCGCCTACGACGACCGCACGCGTGCGCCGACGACGCGCGCACCACGCGCCCAGCGCCGCGCAGCCCGCGAGCACGGCCGCTCCGATCGTCCATGCGATCGCCCCCGGCAACGCCGCCTGCCGCTGCAGCACGACGACGCCGAGCGCGAACGCGATCCACCACACGCGCATTCCGCCTCCTCGTCGACCCGGCGCCGCCCCTGCCCATGCGGCGCCTTCCGGCAACGATTATGCGGACGAAAGCGCGAGTCGCGGCAGCGCGGCGAGCGCGTTAGCCGAAGTGCATAGGGACAATTCGCCGGCATCGAGCCCGCGCAGTTCGGCGAGCACGCCGCCGATGCGCGGCACCTGGTCGGGCGTATTGCGGGATTTGTATGCCCATTCGGGCGCGATGTCGGGCGCGTCGGTCTCGACGACGAGCGCGTCGAGCGGCAATTCGGCGGCGAGCCGGCGGATCTGCCGCGCGCGCGTGAAGGTCACGTTGCCGCCGAAGCCGAGATGCAGCCCGTGCGCAAGATACGCGTCGGCCTGCTGGAAACTGCCGTTGAACGCATGCGCGATGCCGCGCCGTACGCCGAAACGGCGCAGCCCGGCCAGCACGCGGTCCTGCGACTTGCGCACGTGGCAGAGCACCGGCAGATCGAATTCCCGCGCCAGCCTGAGCTGGCCCTGGTAGAAGAACTGCTGCCGGTCTTCGTCGAGGCCCGGCACGAAATAGTCGAGCCCGATCTCGCCGATCGCGACGAAACGCGGATCGTCGAGACTCGCCTCGATCTCCATGCGCAGCCGGTCGAGATCCGCATCGCGCGCTTGCGGCGTATACATCGGATGGATGCCGAGCGCGTACACCGCGCCCGGCGTGCGGTGCGCGAGTTCGCGCACCGTCGTGAAGTTGTCGCGCCCGATGCTCGGGATCACGATGCGCGACACGCCGGCCGCGCGCGCAGCCTGCGCGACCGCGTCGCGGTCGGCGTCGAACTCGGCGGCATCGAGATGGCAGTGCGTGTCGATCCACATGGCAGCGGTCCTGCGCCGTTGCGCCGTGCCGGACGAGCCGGCGACCGGCCGCACGCGCGTTGCTTCTTACGCCGGCAGCGCCGGCTCCTCGTGCAGCACCCCGTCGCGCAGCCGCATGATGCGGTCGCAGCGCGCGGCGAGATCGGGATCGTGCGTGACGATCACGAAACTCGTTTCGAGCGTCTCGGACAGCTCCAGCATCAGGTTGAACACCGTGTCGGCCGTCGTGCCGTCGAGGTTGCCGGTCGGCTCGTCGGCGAGCACGCACGCCGGCTTCGTGACCAGTGCGCGCGCAATCGCGACACGCTGCCGCTCGCCGCCCGACAGCTCGCCCGGCCGGTGCTTCGCACGCGGGCCGAGACCGACGCGTTCGAGCATCGCCTGTGCCTGCGCGCGCGCGTCCTCGGTCGTCATCCGGCGGATGCGCAGCGGCATCGCGACGTTGTCGAGCGCCGTGAACTCGGGCAGCAGATGATGGAACTGGTAGACGAAGCCGAGCGCGCGGTTGCGCAGCTCGTTGCGCTCGCGCTCGGCGAGTTGCGTAAACGGCTTGCCGAGCAGCGACACTTCGCCGGCGCTCGGCTCGTCGAGCCCGCCCAGCACGTGCAGCAGCGTGCTCTTGCCGGAGCCCGACGCGCCGACGACCGCGAGCTTCTCGCCGCGCCGCACCGTCAGCTCGGTGTTGTTGAGCACCTGCACGTTGAAGCCGCCCTGCACGAACGCCTTCGTGATCCCGCGCGCCTGAAGCACGTATTCCTGCATACCTGCCGAATCCTGTCCGTTGTGTTGTCGTTGTCGTGAATCCGCGAATGCGGTCGCGCGGTCATTCATAGCGGAGCGCCTCCGCAGGCTTCACCTTCGCGCCGCGCCAGCTCGGATAGAGCGTGGCGACGGCCGACAGCGCGAACGCGATCAACCCGATCCGGATCACGTCGCTCGCGACGAGTTCGGACGGCAGTTCGCTGATGAAGTACACGGACGGCGGCAGGAACTGCACGCCGAACAGGTGCTCGATCATCGGGATCAGCCACGGGATGCTCCATGCGATCAGGCAGCCGAGCGCGACGCCGGACGCGGTGCCGACGAAGCCGATCGTCACGCCCTGCACGACGAAGATCTTCATGATCGACCCCGGCTGCGCGCCGAGCGTGCGTAGGATCGCGATGTCGGCCTGCTTGTTGGTCACCGTCATCACGAGCGACGACACGAGGTTGAACGCGGCCACCGCGATGATCAGCGTGAGGATGATGAACATCATCCGCTTCTCGATCTGCACGGCCGAGAACCAGGTCTTGTTCTGCTGGGTCCAGTCGCGGATGTACAGGCTGCCCGACAGCGTATGCGACAGCTCGAGCGCGACCTGCGGCGCCTTTTGCATGTCGGTGAGCCGCAGCCGCACGCCGGTCGGCGCGCTCATCCGGAACAACGCCTCGGCGTCGCGGATGTTGATCATCGCGAGCGTGCTGTCGTATTCGTAGTGGCCCGATTCGAACACGCCGACGACCGTGAACTGCTTCAGGCGCGGCATCATGCCGGCCGGCGTGATCGACCCTTCGGGCGCGACGAGCGTGACCTTGTCGCCGACCGTCACGCCGAGGTTGCCGGCGAGCGCGTCGCCGAGCACGATGCCGAACTGGCCCGGCACGAGCGCATCGAGCTGGCCGGCCTTCATGTCCTTGCCGATGTCCGACACCTGCGGTTCGAGCGACGGCTCGATCCCGCGCAGCATCACGCCGCTCACCGAGTCCTGGCGCGTGAGCAGCGCCTGCGCGTCGACGTACGGCGCCGCGCCGATCACCGACGGATTGCGGCGCGCTTCCTGCGCGGTCAGTTGCCAGTCGGGCATCGAACCCGTCGGCGAGAACACCTCGACGTGCGCGAGCACCGACAGCATGCGGTCGCGCACTTCCTTCTGGAAGCCGTTCATGACCGACAGCACGACGATCAGCGCCGCGACGCCGAGCGCGATCCCGAGCATCGAGACGAGCGCGATGAAGGAAATGAAGCCGTTGCCGGTCGTGCGTTTGCCGGCGCGCGTGTAGCGCCAGCCGATTTGCCATTCGTACGGAAGTTTCAAGCGAATCCTTTCTGCTGGTTACGGCGGGGATGGCGGCCCGCGGCCGGACCGCCATCCGGCGGCAGCCGCCCGGGCGCGATCGAAAAAACGGTCGCCGGACGCGAACGGGCCGTCGGCCGGCCCGATCACGCGCGCAGTTTGCCATACAATGCGCACCATCATGCACGACCGACGCCTCCATTTTCTCGTTCCGTTCGCGCTGCCGTCGGCGGCCGATGCGGCCTCGTCCCTGCACACGCTGGACAGCCCTGCGCTCCAAAAGTTGCTCGCCCGCGCGAGCCTCGTCGAGCGCGTGGCCGGCGAGGACTTCCAGCGCACGCTGCCGCACGAGCGCTGGCTGGCAAGCCGGTTCGGCGCCACGCAAGGCAACGCCGCGGACGAGGCGCCGCTCGCGCCCTACATGCTGCTGGCTGACGGCGGCGATCCCGGCGCGCATGCATGGGCGTGCGTCGAGCCCGTGCACGTCGAAATCGCGCACGATCACCTGGTGCTCGTCGATCCGGCCGCCCTCGCGCTCGACGACGGCGACGCAGCCGCGCTGCTCGCGGTCGCGCGGCCGCTGATCGAGGAGATGGGCGTGCGGCTCGAAGCGCCGAACCCGGCGCGCTGGTATCTGTCGAGCGACCAGCTCGCGCGCCTCGCCGGCGCCGCGCCGCTGCGCGCCAGCGGCCGCAACATCGAGATCTGGTTGCCCCACGAGGCGCATACGGGCGAGCGCTCGCGGATGTGGATGAAACTGCAGAACGAAGTGCAGATGGCGTGGTTCCAGCATCCGGTGAACGAAGCCCGCGAGGCCCGTGGGTTGCCGGCCGTCAATTCGATCTGGTTCCATGCACAGGGCACGCTGAAGCCTGTCGGCAAGCCGTTCGCGCGCGTGCTGTCCGCGTCGCCCGCCGCACTCGGCCTCGCGCGCGCCGCGCAATCCGAAGCGGGCCGCCCGCCCGCGACGTTCGGCGCGCTGCCGGCCGCCGATGGCGCGACGCTCGTCGAGCTGCCGGCGCTGACCACCCCGTTCATCGAGCAGGACTGGGCGCGCTGGCACGACGGGCTCGCCGCGCTCGAGCGCGACTGGTTCGCGCCGGCGCTCGCCGCGCTGCAGAACGGCGAGTTGGCGGCCGTCGATTTCACGCTGTGCGGTGACACGAGCTCCGTGACGCTGCACGCGACGCGCGGCGACCTGCGCAAGTTCTGGCGCCGCCGCGCGCTCGCCTCCCTGTTCGAATAACAACGCCAACCCGTATGACCCGGATCGTTACCCGCCCCGTCGCGCCCGCCGACGCCGAAGCGCTCGCGCGCCACGGCCTGCATCCCGTCCTCGCGCGCCTGTACGCGTCGCGCGGCGTGCAGTCGCCCGTCGACATCGAGACCGCGCTCGCGCGCCTCGTGCCGCCCACCGAGCTGAAAGGCTGCGCCGATGCGGCGGTGCTGCTCGCCGACGCGATCGCCGACAAGCGGCGCCTGCTGGTCGTCGCCGACTACGACTGCGACGGCGCGACCGCCTGCGCGGTCGCGGTGCGCGGCCTGCGGATGTTCGGCGCGCAGATCGACTACCTGGTGCCGAACCGCTTCGAATACGGCTACGGCCTCACGCCCGAGATCGTCGAGCTCGCGGCCGCGCGCAAGCCCGACCTGCTGATCACCGTCGACAACGGGATCGCGAGCGTCGCCGGCGTCGAAGCCGCGAACGCGCGCGGCATCGACGTGCTCGTGACCGACCACCACCTGCCCGGCGACGCGCTGCCCGCCGCGCGCGCGATCGTCAACCCGAACCAGCCCGGCTGCGCGTTCCCGAGCAAGCACCTCGCCGGCGTCGGCGTGATGTTCTACGTGCTGCTCGCGCTGCGCGCCGAGCTGCGCCGCCGCGGCGCGTTCGCGAGCAAGGAAGCCGAGCCGCGCCTCGACGGCCTGCTCGACCTCGTCGCGCTCGGCACCGTCGCCGACGTCGTGCGGCTCGACGGCAACAACCGCGTGCTCGTCGCGCAGGGGCTGCAGCGCATCCGCAACGGCCGCATGCAGCCGGGCGTCGCCGCGCTGTTCCGCGCCGCCGCGCGCGACGCGCGCACCGCGTCGGGCTTCGACCTCGGCTTCGGCCTCGGCCCGCGCCTGAACGCCGCCGGACGGCTGTCCGACATGTCGCTCGGCATCGAATGCCTGATCACCGACGACATCGGCCGCGCGTGGGATCTCGCGCAGCAGCTCGACGCGATGAACCGCGAGCGCCGCGAAATCGAGGCCGGCATGCAGCAGCAGGCGCTCGCCGATCTCGCCGACGTCGATCCGGCCGACGCGTGCACGATCACGCTGTTCAATCCCGCGTGGCACCAGGGCGTGATCGGCATCGTCGCCGGCCGGCTCAAGGAAAAATTCCACCGCCCGTCGTTCACGTTCGCGCATGCCGACGACGAAGGCAAGCGGGTCAAGGGGTCCGGCCGGTCGATCGCGGGCTTTCACCTGCGCGACGCGCTCGACCTCGTCTCGAAACGCGAACCGGACCTGATCGTCGCGTTCGGCGGCCATGCGATGGCGGCCGGCCTCACGCTCGACACCGAAAACGTGCCGCGCTTCGCGGCCGCGTTCGAAGCCGTCGCGCGCGAATGGCTGTCCGACGACGCGCTCGCCCGCGTGATCGAGACCGACGGCGAACTCGAGGACGCGTACTTCACGCCGCAGTTCGTCGGCCTGCTCGACGAGGCCGTCTGGGGACAAGGGTTTCCGGCCCCGCTTTTCTCGGGGGAATTCGACGTCGTGTCGCAGTCGCTCGTGAAGGAAAAGCACCTGAAGCTGCAGCTTGCGCGCGGCCGCCAGCGCTTCAATGCGATCTGGTTCAACCACACCGAGCCGCTGCCGGCGAGCGCGCTGGTCGCGTACCGGCTCGTCGCCGATACGTGGAACGGCGTCACGCGCGTCCAGTTGATCGTCGAACACGCGGCCGGCTGAGCACGCCGCCCGGCCCGCGACGCGCCGCCGCACACGTGCGCGCCGCGCCGGACGGGGCCGTCGACACGCGTGCAGGCACCGTTTGCGTCACCGGGCAACCCTGCCGATCGGCTATAATTCCGCTTTTTTACGAAGCCGGAACAGCGAACGATCATGGAAGCGGAACGTCTCAACGCGATCGAAAGCTCCCTGCTCGACCTGCGCAATCGCGCGGGCGAGCTTCGGGGGTATCTTTGACTACGACGCCAAAGCTGCGCGTCTGACCGAAGTCAACAAGGAACTCGAAGACCCGAACGTCTGGAACGATTCGAAGAACGCCCAGGCGCTCGGCCGCGAGAAGAAGCTGCTCGAAGGCGTCGTCATGACGCTCACCGCACTCGATAGCGACCTGCGCGATGCGCTCGACCTGTTCGAGCTGGCACGCGAGGAAGGCGACGAGGATACGCTGCTCGCGTCGGAGGAAGACGCCGCGAAGCTCGAAGCGCGCGTCGGCGACATCGAGTTCCGCCGGATGTTCTCGAACCCGGCCGATCCGAACAACTGCTTCATCGACATCCAGGCCGGCGCCGGCGGCACCGAGGCATGCGACTGGGCGTCGATGCTGCTGCGCCAGTACCTGCGCTACTGCGAACGCAAAGGCTTCAAGGCCGAGGTACTCGAAGAGTCCGACGGCGACGTCGCCGGCATCAAGAACGCGACGGTCAAGGTCACGGGCGAATACGCATACGGCTTCCTGCGTACCGAAACGGGCATCCACCGCCTCGTGCGCAAGTCGCCGTTCGACTCGTCGGGCGGCCGCCACACGTCGTTCTCGTCGGTGTTCGTCTATCCGGAAATCGACGACTCGATCGAAGTCGAGATCAACCCGGCGGACCTGCGCATCGACACGTACCGCGCGTCGGGCGCGGGTGGCCAGCACATCAACAAGACCGACTCCGCGGTGCGGATCACGCACATGCCGACGGGGATCGTCGTGCAGTGCCAGAACGACCGCTCGCAGCACCGCAACCGCGCCGAAGCGATGGCGATGCTGAAGTCGCGCCTGTACGAAGTCGAGATGCGCAAGCGCCAAGCCGAGCAGGACAAGCTCGAATCGAGCAAGACCGACGTGGGCTGGGGCCACCAGATCCGCTCGTACGTGCTCGACCAGAGCCGCGTGAAGGACCTGCGCACGAACGTCGAAATGAGCAACACGCGGGCGGTGCTCGACGGCGACCTCGACGACTTCATCAGCGCGAGCCTCAAACAGGGCGTGTAAGCGCCGCGGCGCGGCCTGCCCGCGCCGCCCTTTCCGTTCGCGTTGCCGCACCCCACTCCGAATTCCGACCATCATGACCGAATCGACCCAAACGCAGCCCGCCGTCACGGCGGACGACAACCAGATCATCGCCGAGCGCCGCGAGAAGCTGCGCGCGTTGCGCGAGCAAGGCGTCGCCTATCCGAACGACTTCCGGCCCGAGCACCACGCAGCCGACCTGCAGGCCAAATTCGCCGATTCGGACAAGGCCGCGCTCGAAGCGAACCCGGTCGAGGTGTCGGTGGCCGGCCGCATGATGCTCAAGCGCGTGATGGGCAAGGCGAGCTTCGCGACGGTGCAGGACGGGTCGGGCCAGATCCAGTTCTTCGTGACGCCGAACGACGTCGGCGCCGACACCTACGACGCGTTCAAGAAGTGGGACCTCGGCGACATCGTCGCCGCGCGCGGCGTGCTGTTCCGCACCAACAAGGGCGAGCTGTCGGTCCAGTGCAAGGAGCTGCGCCTGCTGGCGAAGGCGCTGCGGCCGCTGCCGGACAAGTTCCACGGCCTGTCCGACCAGGAAATGCGCTACCGCCAGCGCTACGTCGACCTGATCGTCACGCCGGAAACGCGCGACACGTTCCGCGCCCGCACGAAGACGATCGCGTCGATCCGCAAGTTCATGGACAACGCCGAGTTCATGGAAGTCGAGACGCCGATGTTGCACCCGATCCCGGGCGGCGCGGCCGCGAAGCCGTTCGTCACGCATCACAATGCGCTCGACATGCAGATGTTCCTGCGCATCGCGCCGGAGCTGTACCTGAAGCGCCTGATCGTCGGCGGCTTCGAGCGCGTGTTCGAGATCAACCGCAATTTCCGGAACGAAGGCGTGTCGCCGCGTCACAACCCGGAATTCACGATGATGGAGTTCTACGCCGCGTACACCGACTACCGCTGGCTGATGGACTTCACCGAGCAACTGATCCGTCAGGCGGCGATCGATGCGCTCGGCACCGCGACGATCCAGTACCAGGGCCGCGAGCTCGACCTCGCGAAGCCGTTCCATCGCCTGACGATCACCCAGGCCATCCAGAAGTACGCACCGAACTACACCGACGGCCAGCTGTCGGACGACGCGTTCCTGCGTACCGAACTGAAGCGCCTGGGCGTCGACGTGTCGCAGCCGGCGTTCCTGAACGCCGGCATCGGCGCGCTGCAGCTCGCGCTGTTCGAGGAAACGGCCGAAGCGCAGCTGTGGGAACCGACGTTCATCATCGACTATCCGGTCGAAGTGTCGCCGCTCGCGCGCGCATCGGATACGGTGCCGGGCATCACCGAGCGTTTCGAGCTGTTCATGACCGGCCGCGAGATCGCGAACGGCTTCTCGGAGCTGAACGACCCGGAAGACCAGGCCGCGCGCTTCAAGAAGCAGGTCGAGCAAAAGGATGCGGGCGACGAGGAAGCGATGTTCTTCGACGCCGACTACATCCGCGCGCTCGAATACGGGATGCCTCCGACGGGCGGCTGCGGGATCGGCATCGACCGTCTCGTGATGCTGCTGACCGACAGCCCGACGATCCGCGACGTGCTGCTGTTCCCGCATCTGCGCCGCGAAGACTGACGCGTGCCCCCGTATGCGCCGCGCCACGCGGTGCATACGGAGCGGCTTTGTAACCGCGCGTAAATCCTGCCTGCCGGCGTTCGCCGGCTTTCGCTCCTCCCCCGTTTTATTCCCTCGTCGCACCGGCCTTCTCCGGGTTTTCCCGATGGCGCCCGCTGCACCCGTGCTGCAATTCGTTACACCTTGATACGGCGCGCCGCTTGGCCGTGGACGACACTCCTGTTGCGTCACCACGCATGACCACGGGACCAGAACGAGGCGCCGGAACGCCAAGTCTGCTCGCTCCCGAGCGTGGGATCCTGCTTCGGCGCAGTGTGCCGATCCGGATCGACATTGGAGAACAAAATGGACAACCAGAATCAGACCACGCCGCAAAAGCAACGCCTCCACCCGCTCATCGCCACCGCGGCCGGCGCCGTCATCGTCGCCAGCCTCGCAGCGACGGCAGCGATCACGGGCGTATTCCCGAAGGCCAGCAGCAGCAATGAACAGAACGGCCAGACCCAGGCCGCGCTGATCGCGTCGCAACCGGCCGTCGACACGGCCGCGGCTGCCAGCGCCGCACTGGCCGCGCAAGCGCAGCGGCAGGCAGCAGAACAGGCCGCCGCTCAGCAGAAGGCCGCCGTCGCGCAAGCCGAGCCGAAGCCGGCGCCGCGCCCGGCTGCGCCGCATCGCCGTCACACGACCGCCCCGCAGCCGCCGCAATACGCGCAGCAGCCGTCGGCGCCCGCGCAAACCTACTGCCAGAGCTGCGGCACCGTCGTCGCGATCACGCAGACGCGCACGCCGGGCCAGAGCTCCGGGATTGGTGCGGTTGGCGGCGCGGCCGCCGGCGGCCTGCTCGGTAACCAGTTCGGTCACGGCAACGGCCGCACCGCGATGACGATCATTGGCGCGCTCGGCGGCGGTCTCGCCGGCAACCAGGTCGAGAAGCAGGTTCGCGCGGAAACCGACTACCAGGTGCAGGTCCAGATGGAAAGCGGCGCAACGCGCACGTTCACGTACCACAACCCGCCGCCGTTCGGTCAGGGCCAGCGCGTGCGGATCGAGAACGGCACGCTGGTCGGTGCGTAAGCACCGGCGCGTCATCGCCAACGCCCCCGCCCGCGCATCGTGCGCGGGCAGTCCGCCAAAAACGAAAACGGCTCGCGAGCAAACGCTCACGAGCCGTTTTTCATGGGCGCGGCGTGCGCCGTTGCGGCGCATGCCGTGACCGGTCGGTTAGTCTTCGTCGTCGAAATCCGATTCGTCGATCCAGTGCGCCTGGATCGCCTCGAGGATCTTCTCGCCGGAGTGCGCGGGATCGTCGGCGAAGCCGTCGAGTTCGAGCACCCACTGGCGCAGATCGACGAAGTTGATCCGCTGCGGGTCGATGTCCGGGTACTTTTCCGCCAGCGCAATGGCTATTTCACGCGAATCGGTCCATTTCATCGCCTGCCTCCGGTTCCTGTCAGTGATTTTCCTTCGCGTGGTTGATCGAGTACTTCGGAATCTCGACCACCAGGTCCGAATCTTCCTTCACGATCGCCTGGCACGACAGGCGCGACGTCGGCTCGAGGCCCCACGCCTTGTCGAGCAGGTCGTCTTCGTCCTCTTCGGACGGCTCGAGATCGTTGAAACCCTCGCGAATCACCACGTGGCACGTCGTGCACGCGCACGACTTCTCGCACGCATGTTCAATCTCGATCCCGTTGTCGAGCAGGTTGTCGCAAATACTCTTGCCGGGCGTCGCGTCGATCACTGCGCCGTCCGGGCACAGTTCGACGTGAGGCAGCACCACCAGTTGAGGCATGTCCGTTCCGTCAGTCAGGGTGCGGCGGCTGGCGCCGCACGGTTCATCGTCGCGCAGGCCGTTGCCGGCCGATGCGCGGTTCGTGGGTTCAGATCTCGTCGAGCCGGCGGCCCGACAGTGCGCGCTTGATGCTCTTGTCCATCCGGCGCGCCGCGAATTCGTCGGTGCCATCGGCGAGCGCCTTGGTCGCCGCTTCGATCGCATTCGTGTCGTCGCCCTGCGCGAGCGCGCGCAACGCCGCGGCCAGCGCATCGACCTGCTCGCGCTCGCCGGCCTCGAGCAGTTCGCCGTCGGCAGCCAGCGCGGCCTGCGTCGCCTCGAGCATCCGCTCGGCCTCGACTTGCGCTTCGCGCAGCGCGCGGGCGCGCATGTCGATTTCGGCGGTCTTGAAACTGTCTTCCAGCATCTTCGCGATGTCGTCGTCGGCGAGGCCGTACGACGGCTTCACGACGACCGACGCCTCGACGCCGGACAACTGCTCGCGCGCAAACACCGACAGCAGGCCGTCCGCGTCGACCTGATAGGTCACGCGAATGCGCGCGGCGCCCGCCGTCATCGGCGGAATGCCGCGCAGCTCGAAGCGCGCGAGCGACCGGCAGTCGGCGACGAGCTCGCGCTCGCCCTGCACGACGTGAATCGCCATCGCGGTCTGGCCGTCCTTGAAGGTCGTGAATTCCTGCGCACGCGCGATCGGAATCGTCGAGTTGCGCGGAATGATCTTCTCGACGAGGCCGCCCATCGTCTCGACACCGAGCGACAGCGGAATCACGTCGAGCAGCAGCCAGTCGTCGCCGGTGCCGCGATTGCCCGCGAGCAGGTCGGCCTGGATCGCCGCGCCGAGCGCGACGACCTGATCCGGATCGAGGTTCACGAGCGGCGGCTGGCCGAAATACCCGGCAACCGCATCGCGGATCACCGGCATGCGCGTCGCGCCGCCGACGAGCACGACACCCTTGATGTCGGCCGGCGTGACCTGCGCATCGCGCAGCGCCTTGCGGGTCGGCCCGAGCGTGCGCTGCACGAGCGGCTCGACGAGCGACGCGAACGTGTCGTGCGAAATCGTCTGCACCAGATGCGCACCGTTCGACAGCGTCACGTCGAGCGCTGCCTGCGCCGCGGACGACAGCGCCTCCTTCAGCCCCCGCACGCGATCGAGCAGCAGGCGCACGTCTTCGGCCGCGAGCGTCTTCGCGTCGATACCGGCCTGCGCGAGCACGTGATCGAACAGCGCATGGTCGAAATCGTCGCCGCCGAGCGCGGAGTCGCCGCCCGCCGCCAGCACTTCGAACACGCCCTTCGTCAGCTTCAGGATCGACAGGTCGAACGTGCCGCCGCCGAGGTCGTACACCGCGTAAAGGCCTTCGGCCGCGTTGTCGAGACCATAGGCGATCGCCGCGGCGGTCGGTTCGTTCAGCAGGCGCAGCACGTTGAGGCCCGCGAGACGCGCGGCATCCTTGGTCGCCTGGCGCTGCGCGTCGTCGAAGTACGCGGGCACCGTGATCACCGCGCCGACCAACTCGTCGCCGAGCGAATCCTCGGCGCGATAACGCAGCGTCGCGAGAATTTCGGCCGATACTTCGACCGGGCTCTTCACGCCGTCGACCGTGCGGATCTGCACCATGCCCGGCGCATCGACGAATTCGTACGGCGCGTTCGCCGCGCCTTCGACTTCGGCCTTGCCGCGGCCCATGAAGCGCTTGACCGACACGATCGTGTTGCGCGGATCGGTCGCGGCCTGCTCCTTCGCTTCGTGGCCGATGCGGCGGCCGCCCTTCTCGAGGTAACGGACCACCGACGGCAGCAGCACGCGGCCCGCTTCGTCCGGCAGTACTTCAGGCACGCTGTTGCGCACGGCGGCGACGAGCGAGTTCGTCGTGCCGAGATCGATCCCGACGGCGAGCCGCCGCTGATGCGGCGCCGGCGCCATGCCCGGTTCGGAAATTTGCAGTAAAGCCATCTTGGTTCGTTCGGGCGCTCGGCCCGTTTGCTGCGCGTGCCGCAAGGCACGCGGTTAAGTTTCGAGGCGCTCGATCTGCGCGCCCACTTCCGACGCGACCCGTTCGATGAACATCAGCTGACGCACGGCTTCCGCGGCGGCCTGATCGGCACCGCTGTCGAGCAACGTGCCGAGGCGCTCGACGCGCACGCGCTTCTCGTCGCGCAACTCGGCGAGCAATGCGTCGAGCGCGTCGACGTTGCGGGCGGCCGCGGCATCCTCGATGCCCTCGCGCCACTCCATCTGCTGCATCAGGAATGCAGGCTCCATCGCGGTGTTGTTTTCCGCGCCGATGTCGACGCCGCGCAGCGACAGCAGATAGGACGCGCGCTTCAGCGGATCGCGCAGCGTGCGGTACGCCTCGTTCGCGCGGGTGGCCCATTGCATCGCGATGCGCTTTTGCGCGTCGCCGGCCGCCGCGAAGCGGTCCGGGTGCACCTGCGTCTGCACCGTCCGGTAGGCGGCGTCGAGCGCCGCCTCGTCGAGCGCGAATTGCGCCGGCAGGTGAAACAGATCGAAATGGCTGTCTTTCAGCGAAACCATCGTCGCGTTGAATTCCGGTTCGTCGCGCGGCAAACGCCGCACATTAAAAAGGCGGCCCGTGCCGCCTCTTGCCCGCATCGCGCGGAGGGAGCCGCGTCACACGCGGAACGATTCCCCGCACCCGCACTCGTCCTTCACGTTCGGGTTGTTGAACTTGAATCCTTCGTTCAGGCCTTCGCGGGCGAAGTCGAGCTCGGTGCCATCGATATAGGCGAGGCTTTTCGGATCGACGACCACCTTCACGCCATGGCTCTCGAACACCTGATCCTCGGGAGCGAGCTCGTCGACATACTCGAGCTTGTACGCGAGCCCCGAGCACCCGGTCGTGCGAACGCCAAGCCGCAGTCCCACCCCCTTGCCGCGACGGACGAGGTATTTCTGGACGTGCTGTGCTGCTTTTTCGGTCAGTGTAATTGCCATGATGTCCTTGCCGCGGCGTGCCGCCGGGGCCCGCCGCGTTTCCTTCCCTAGCCGCTCTCGATGCCGCTCAGGCTGCTGCCTGATCGCTTTCCTTGGTGTCGTGGCGCTTCTTGTAATCGGCCACGGCTGCCTTGATCGCGTCTTCCGCGAGGATCGAGCAGTGAATCTTCACCGGCGGCAGCGCGAGTTCCTCGGCGATCTGCGTGTTCTTGATCGACAGGGCCTCGTCGAGCGTCTTGCCCTTCACCCATTCGGTGACGAGCGAGCTCGATGCGATCGCCGAACCGCAACCGTAGGTCTTGAACTTCGCGTCTTCGATCACGCCGTCCGCGCCGACGCGGATCTGCAGCTTCATCACGTCGCCGCAAGCCGGCGCGCCGACCATGCCCGTGCCGACCGCGTCGTCGTCCTTCGCGAACGAACCGACGTTGCGCGGGTTTTCGTAGTGATCCAGAACCTTGTTGCTGTAAGACATGACTCAGACTCCTTGACTCGTTACGTCTGCGTGCGTCAATCCGCGCGCGGTTGCATTCAATGCGGTATCAGTGTGCGGCCCATTCGATCGTCGACAGATCGATGCCTTCCTGGTGCATCTCCCAGAGCGGCGACAGTTCGCGCAGCTTCGCGATCTTGCTGTTCAGCAGATCGATCACGAAGTCGACTTCCTGCTCCGTCGTGAAGCGGCCGACCGTGAAGCGGATCGAGCTGTGCGCGAGCTCGTCGTTGCGGCCGAGCGCGCGCAGCACGTACGACGGCTCGAGCGACGCCGACGTGCACGCGGAGCCCGACGACACCGCGACGTCCTTGATCGCCATGATCAGCGACTCGCCTTCGACGAAGTTGAAGCTGATGTTCAGGTTGTGCGGGACACGGTGATCCATGTCGCCGTTCACGTAGGTTTCCTCGATTTGCGACAGGCCGCGCAGCAGCTTGTCGCGCAGCATGCGGATGCGCTCGTTCTCGGTCGCCATTTCCTCGCGCGCGATGCGGAACGCTTCGCCCATGCCGACGATCTGATGCGTCGGCAGCGTGCCCGAGCGCATGCCGCGCTCGTGGCCGCCGCCGTGCATCTGCGCTTCGATGCGCACGCGCGGCTTGCGACGCACGTACAACGCGCCGATGCCCTTCGGACCGTACGTCTTGTGCGCCGAGAACGACATCAGGTCGACCTTCAGCTTCGCGAGGTCGATCCCGACCTTGCCGGTCGACTGCGCGGCATCGACGTGGAACACGATGCCCTTCTCGCGGCAAATCTCGCCGATCGTCTCGATGTCCTGGATCACGCCGATCTCGTTGTTCACGTGCATCACCGACACGAGGATCGTGTCCGGGCGCAGCGCGGCCTTGAACACGTCGAGGTCGATCAGCCCGTCTTCCTTCACGTCGAGGTAGGTGACTTCGAAACCGTCCCGCTCGAGCTCGCGGCACGTGTCGAGCACGGCCTTGTGCTCGGTCTTCACCGTGACGATGTGCTTGCCCTTGCCCTTGTAGAAGTTCGCGGCGCCCTTGATCGCGAGGTTGTCCGACTCCGTGGCGCCCGACGTCCAGATGATTTCGCGCGGATCGGCGTTCACGAGTGCGGCCACCTGCTCGCGCGCTTCCTCGACTGCACGCTCCGCGTCCCAGCCATAGGCATGGCTACGCGACGCCGGGTTGCCGAACTGCTCGCGCAGGTACGGCACCATCTTGTCGACCACGCGCGGATCGACCGGCGTCGTCGCGCTGTAATCCATATAGATGGGCAGGTGGAGAGTCTCTTGGGTCATCTGTCGCTCCGGGTATTCTGTGCAGGGACTATGTGCGTTATGGGGTATGGCGGCGCCTTCGCGCTCACGAACTCGCGATGTTGAACACCGAATTGGGGCCGAGCGGCATCGTGCGCACGGGCTCGGCCGGTGCGGCGACGGGCTCCGGCGTGCGACGGTCGCGCAGCACCGCCGGGGCGCCCTCGCGTGCGCGCTGCTGATCGACGAGATCCTGCAGCGACACCGAATCGAGGTATTCGACCATTTTCTGGTTCAGCGTCGACCACAGCTCGTGCGTCATGCAATGGCCGTCGGGCTGCTTCGAGCCGTCGCACGTGCCTTTGCCGCCGCACTGCGTGGCGTCGAGCGGTTCATCGACCGCGATGATGATGTCGGCAACGGTGACGTCCTGCGCGCGACGCGCGAGGTTGTAGCCGCCGCCCGGGCCGCGCACGGATTCGACGATTTCATGCCTGCGCAGCTTGCCGAACAGCTGTTCGAGATACGAGAGCGAAATCCGCTGGCGCTGGCTGATGCCTGCAAGCGTCACCGGGCCCTGCTCCTGGCGCAGCGCCAAGTCAATCATCGCCGTGACGGCGAAACGGCCTTTGGTGGTGAGTCTCATGGTGTCTAGGGGACTGCAATCTTGACGATTTTGGTCAAGTATAAATATTTGACGTTTTTAGTCAAGTATCCATGTCTTTGAAAGGGTATTCGCAAACCGCTGAATATTGCGCGGTCAGCGCGCCGTACGTGCGCGGAGCGTCTCCAGCAGGCCCGCGCAGGCGCGCTCGACCTGATCGAGCACCTGCTCGAAGCCCTGCGCGCCGCCGAAATACGGATCCGCCACTTCGGTTTCGGTCGCGCCCGGCGCGAACTCCATCAGCAGGCGCACCTTGTCGCGATGCTGCGGCGGGCAACGGCGGCGCAGTTCGGCGAGATTTGCTTCGTCCATCGCGAGCAGCAGGTCGAACCGCTCGAAATCCGCCGCGCTCACCTGTCGCGCGCGCAGCGCCGACAGATCGTAGCCGCGGCTCCGGGCGGCCGCCTGCGCCCGCGAATCGGGCGGCTCGCCCACGTGCCAGTCGCCGGTGCCGGCCGAATCGATCGCGATCCGGTCGGCCAACGCGGCCGCGTCGACCTGATGGCGCATCACGCCCTCCGCGGTGGGCGAACGGCAGATGTTGCCGAGACAGACGAAACAGATCGCAACGCGGGTCATCGCACTATCGGAAAGCCGCGGCGGACCGCGTGGGTGAAGAACACGACATTATACAAAGGGGGCCGAAATCGCGCCGTCGCGCGAAGCGACGGCGCCCTGCCTTACAGCGCCTTCGGCGCAGCAAGCGCAATGTCGCCGGATGCTGCCGGCAGCGGCTGCGCCGCGTCGCCGACCAGCCCGAACGACACCGCGCGCGCCAGCTCGGCGGACGCCTGGTGAACCGCGAGCGGGCCGCGTGACGGCGCACCGTCCATCGCATGCAGATAGGCAACCGCTGCCAGCGGAACCACGATTGCCAGCGGCCAGTACATCGATATTGTCTTTTTCATGATGCGGACCTCCTTGACCTCGTACCCCGAAACCCGATTCCGGGGACTACAGACGAGATTCTATAGATCGCATCTATCGAGATAAATATGCAAATAGCGAACGCACTGTTGCCGCCCGCTGAACAGTGTCAGCCGAGGTGGCTTTGCGACGCCGCGTACAGTTCGCGGAACGTGCGCCCGGTCGGCGTCGGCATGTCGCGCGTATCCATCCAGCCGCCCATCATCGGCAGCCGCCGCAGCGTGCCGGCATCGCCGCCCAGCCGCTCGAGAATGCGCACCGCGAGCTTCGTCGTCAGCGCATACAGCATCGGCCGCCGTGCGAAGAAGCCCCACGCGGCGAGCGCCGCCCGCTCGCGCCACGGCCGCAGGTGGCGCTCGACCTGCTTCTCGCGCAGCGTGCGCAACAGGTGCGACAACGGAATCCCGACCGGGCATACGCTGTCGCATTCGCCGCACAGCGTCGCCGCCTGCGGCAGGTCGAGCGCGCGGTCGAGCCCGACGTAGCTCGGCGTCAGCACCGATCCCATCGGGCCCGGATAGACCCAGCCGTACGCATGACCGCCGACCTTCTGGTACACCGGGCAATGGTTCATGCACGCGCCGCAGCGGATGCAGCGCAGCATCTCCTGGAATTCGCCGCCGATCAGGCCGGTGCGGCCGCCGTCGACGAGCACCACGTAGTTGTGCTCGGGGCCGTCCTCGTCGCCCGGCCCGCGCGGCCCGGTCAGCAGCGAGAAATAGTTCGACGTCTTCTGCCCCGTCGCGGAACGCGGCAGCAGCCGCATCGCGGTCGCGAGATCCTCGAGCGTCGGCAACACCTTCTCGATGCCCGTCACCGCGACGTGCACGCGCGGCATGACCGTGCACATGCCTTCGTTCCCTTCGTTCGTCACGATGGCGACCGAGCCCGTCTCCGCGATCACGAAGTTGCCGCCGGTCACGCCCATGTCGGCCGACATGAAATGCGGGCGCAGCACCTCGCGTGCCTCGCGCGTCATGTCCGGAATCTCGGTGAGCCGCTCGCGCTGGTGCGTACGCGCGAACAGATCGGCGATCTCGTCCTTGTCCTTGTGCACGACGGGCGCAATGATGTGGCTGGGCGGCTCGTTGTCGTTGATCTGCAGAATGTATTCGCCGAGGTCCGTCTCGATCGACTGCACGCCCATCTCGGCGAGCACCGCGTTCAGGCGCATTTCCTCGGACACCATCGACTTGGTCTTGATGACCTTCTTCACGTCGTGCCGGCGTGCGATGTCGGCCACGAGCCGGGCGGCGTCCGCGGTCGTTTCGGCGAACAGCACCGTCGTGCCGCGCCGCGTCGCCTCGCGCTCGAACGCCTCGAGCCACACGTCGAGATTTTCCAGCGCACGATTGCGGCGCGCCTTGAGGGCAGCGCGCGTGGCCGGGAAGTCGATCAGGGTCATCGCATCGGCGCGCGCGGACACGAACTTCGTCGACAGCTTCTTCAGGTTCTGCTGCAGGCGCTGGTCGGCCAGCTTCTGGCCGGCGCGCGCCTTGAAATGCATCGATTGGACTTGCATCGCGGTATCGGGGGAAAAGTGAGCGGAACCGGGCGTCAGACGTCGCCCGCCAGCACTTGCGCGACGTGCAGCACGCGCGTGTCGCGGTCGCCGGTGCGACGCAACCGCCCTTCGATGTTCAGCATGCAGCCGAGATCGCCGAGCACGACGGCGCCCGCGCCGGACCCGCGCACGTTCGCGCATTTTTCGTCCGCGATGGCCGCCGAGATGTCGCCGTATTTCACCGCGAACGTGCCGCCGAAGCCGCAGCAATGCTCGCAGTCCTTCATCTCGGTGACGGTCACGCCGCGCTGCGCGAGCAGCGCGCGCGGCTGCGCCTTCACGCCGAGCTCGCGCAGGCCCGAGCACGCGTCGTGATAGGTGACCGGCCCGGTGAATTCGCCCGGCGCGAGCGACACCTTCGCGACGTTCGCGAGGAAATCGGTCAGTTCGTGGACTTTCTGCTGGAACCGCACGTAGCGCCCCATCAGTTCGGGATCGTCGCGGAACAGGTCGCCGTAGTGCGCGCGGATCATCCCGCCGCACGAGCCCGACGGCGCGACGACGTAATCGAACTGCTCGAACTCGCGCAGCGTCTTTTCCGCGAGGTCGCGCGCGAGCGCGCGGTCGCCCGAGTTGTAGGCCGGCTGGCCGCAGCACGTTTGCGTGGGCGGCACGATCACCTCGTAGCCGGCTTCGCGAATCAGCTTGAGCGCCGAAAAACCGATTTCGGGGCGCATCAGGTCGACCAGGCAGGTCACGAACAAACCGACTCGCATACGTGCTCCTTCGAGAAAACGGCCCTCATTATCCGACGTTTGGCCGGCAAGACCAACGCCGGCCCGCGCGCAAGCCCGCCGCGCGCGAAGCGAGGACTTCCTCGAACGGCGTTCGCTTTTTTCACGATACGAGATACAATCGATCCAACACCGCTTGACGCGTCAACCGATTCCTCCCCCGACATGAGCCAACCCACCCCGGATTCCAAAACGTCGATCCAGGTGATCGAACGCATGATGCGGTTGCTGGACGCGCTCGCCGCGCACAGCGACCCCGTCAGCCTGAAGGAACTCGCGCAGCGCACCGAACTGCATCCGTCGACCGCGCACCGCATCCTCAACGACATGGTGACGTGCCGCCTCGTCGACCGCTCCGATCCCGGCACCTACCGCCTCGGCATGCGGCTGCTCGAGCTCGGCAATCTCGTGAAGGCGCGCCTGTCGGTGCGCGACGCGGCGCTGATGCCGATGCGCGAGTTGCACCGCCTCACCGGGCAAACCGTGAACCTGTCGGTGCGCCAGGGCGACGAGATCGTCTACATCGAGCGCGCGTACTCGGAGCGCTCGGGGATGCAGGTCGTCCGCGCGATCGGCGGCCGCGCGCCGCTGCACCTCACGTCGGTCGGCAAGCTGTTCCTCGCGGCCGACGAAACGTCGCGCGTGCGTGCCTATGCGACGCGCACGGGGCTGTCCGGCCATACTCAGAACAGCATCACCGATATCGCGAAGCTCGAGCGGGAACTGACCCTCGTCCGTCAGCAATCGTGCGCGCGCGACAACGAGGAGCTCGAACTCGGCGTGCGCTGTATCGCGGCCGGCATCTACGACGATTCGGGCAAGCTCGTCGCGGGCCTGTCGCTGTCGGCACCGGCCGACCGCCTGCAGGATGCGTGGCTCGGCCAATTGAGCCGGACGGCGCTCACCATCTCGGAATCGCTCGGCTACCGGCCGGCGCCCGCGAAGGACATGGACGGGCTGCAGCGGCAGGCGTAAGCCGCGGCATCGACCGGTTCCGACTCCGGTTTCACCGGACAAAAAAAGCCCCGCGATTGCGGGGCTTTTTCGTTGCGGCGACCGGTACGGCGGCGAACCGCCGCACACGATCAGGTACCTCAGGTACCGCCGCTCGGCGTGTTGGCCGCCGTCAGGCGTTCGCCGCCGCCGGCATCGAGCCAATTGCGCAGGCGCGACGCGTCGGCGAAGCGCGAGTACTTGCCGAACGAATCGAGCAAGACCATCACCATCGGCCGGCCGTGGATCGTCGCCTGCATCACGAGACATTCGCCCGCTTCGTTGATGAAGCCCGTCTTCTGCAGGCCGATGTCCCACGAACCGTTGCCGCGGATCAGCGCGTTGGTGCTGTTGTAGACCAGGTTGCGCTTGCCCGTGTACACCTCGTAGGTGCGATCGGTCGAGAACTGGCGGATCAACGGGTACTGGTACGCCGCATTGACCATCTTCACGAGGTCGCGCGCGCTCGACACGTTCGAGCTCGACAGGCCGGTCGAATTCTCGAAGTGCGTATCGGTCATGCCGAGCGACTTCGCCTTCGCGTTCATCGCCGCGATGAACGCCGGACGGCCGCCCGGGTAGTAACGCGACAGCGCGGCGGCCGCGCGGTTTTCCGACGCCATCAGCGCGATGTGCAGCATGTCCTCGCGCGACAGCACCGAGCCGACCGACAGGCGCGAGCCCGTGCCCTTCTCGTAGTCGCGGTCTTCGTCGGTGACTTCGAGCTGGTCGGTCATCGGCGACTTCGAGTCGAGCACGACCATGGCCGTCATCAGCTTCGAGATCGATGCGATCGGCACGACCGCGTGCGAATTCTTGTCGAACAGCGGCTCGCCGGAATTCTGGTCGACGACGTACGCGACGCTCGAGCGCAGCGCGAGCGCGTCGGGCGTGTCGTGCAGGCCGAACGCCTGGCCGACCGTCGGCCGGCGCGGCTGGAACGCGACCTTGCGCACCGCGCCGCGATGGCCGCCATGCAGGCTATTCGCCGCGAGCGTCACGCGCTTTCGCGACGCTTTCGCGCGCGGCGCATCGGCCTCGGCGACCTTCGCGGATTTGTCGGCGCTCGCCTTGGCCGACTTCTTCTTCGCTGACGAAGCAGGAGCGACGGCTTTTTTCTTGGCGGCTTGGGTCTTCGCAGTGGCGGCGAAGGCGTCGGCAGGCAGGACGGACGCGGTGGTCGCCAACAACGCGACTGCGACCGACACAGCGGTGCCGAGCGTCATGCTCTGCAACAATCTGCGCGGTGAAAACGATTCGGCTTTCATTGGGGTCTGGACAAAGCGGGCGGGAGGTTTCCGCAAGTGTAGTTAAAGCTGAAAAAAAGAGCAATATTAGGCACTTACCGATCGTCTTTAAACCGGAATGTAAGAGTCGGCCAACCTCCGGCCAATCGACCCTTCCGCTCCCATTGAAAAAACCCATGGGATGCACTGCCCGACAGCGCCCGTCTCCCGATTACCACGCGGTTAATTGAGATAACGTCACTTCGGAGGCGATTTAAAGCGGGGAAAGTACGTATCCGGTGCTCGGCATGCCAAAGGCGCCGGTCTCGACCGTGGCGGCGGCACGTCGCCACGGCACGCGCATCGAAACGGCGCGTTTTTCGACAGGTACAGAAGGATAACGTTCCATGGGCCTGTCAGGTTTACCTGCGCGTGATCATGGTGCGGCGCGCTTGCCCCATCGCCGTGCGCACCATGTGGGAACACGCCTGAAACCGATTCCGGACGGCCGCGATAACTCGTTGTTTTATCGATAATTTGTCGCGATTGTGCAACGCACAAAAAAGACTTGACATCCGTTTTCTCTGCCCTAAAATAGGCCTCATTGCTGCGTTGCACAAAGCACGCATCGCCGAAGTTCCCCTGTGTAGTGCCCTTTATCCTGCGATCGACGCGATCGCTTTTCAGGAGCTTGACATGTCCTTGCTGACCCCCGAGCAAATCGCCGCCGCCCAGAAAGCCAACCTCGAAAGCCTGTTCGGTCTGACGACCAAGGCGTTCGAAGGCGTCGAAAAGCTGATCGAACTCAACCTGCAGGTCGTGAAGTCGACGCTGGCCGAGGGCCAGGAAAACGCACAGCGTCTGCTGTCGGTGAAGGACGCGCAGGAACTGATCGCGCTGCAGGCGAGCCTGTCGCAGCCGGTCGCGGAAAAGGTGCTGTCGTACGGCCGTCACCTGTACGAAATCGCATCGTCGACGCAAGCCGAGTTCGCGAAGGTCGCCGAAGCGCAATTCGAAGAGCAGAACAAGAAGGTCCAGGCACTCGTCGACAACGTCGCGAAGAACGCGCCGGCCGGTTCGGAAACGGCTGTCGCCGCGCTGAAGTCGGCACTGAACGCCGCGAACACCACGTACGAAACGGTTCAGAAGGCCACGAAGCAAGCGGTCGAAATCGCTGAAACGAACTTCAACGCCGCTGCCGCCGTCGCAACGAAGGCTGCAACCGCCGCTGCCGCACGCCGTTCGAGCAAGCCGGCCGCGTAAGCGTCCCCTGCTCCTGAAAGAGCCGCGCCCAGCGCGGCTTTTTCGTTTCCGGCGCAAAAGCGCGCGGGCGCAAACTGCCCGCCCCGACCGAGTCTGTCGCGCGCTGCGCAAAAGAAAACGCCGCCGCCCGGTTTGCCCGGGCGGCGGCGTTTTTCGTAGCCGGCACCGGGGGCGCCGTGCCGATTCCGTTACTTCTTGCGCTGCGGCGGCAGGTCCGTGCAGACGCCTTCGTACAGCTCGGCGGCCATGCCGACCGATTCGCCGAGCGTCGGGTGCGGATGGATCGTCTTGCCGATGTCTTCCGCGTCCGCGCCCATTTCGACGGCGAGGCACACTTCGCTGATCAGGTCGCCCGCGTTCAGGCCGACGATGCCGCCGCCGATCACGCGATGGGTTTCCTCGTCGAAGATCAGCTTCGTGAAGCCTTCATCGCGGCCGTTCGCGATCGCGCGGCCCGATGCGGCCCACGGGAACACGGCCTTGCCGTACTTGATGCCCTCGGCCTTGCACTGGTCTTCCGTCTTGCCGGCCCACGCCACTTCCGGATCGGTGTAGGCGACCGACGGGATCTGCAGCGCGTCGAAGTACGCTTTCTCGCCGTGCGCGGCTTCCGCGGCGACGTGGCCTTCATGGACGGCCTTGTGCGCGAGCATCGGCTGGCCGACGACGTCGCCGATCGCGAAGATGTGCGGCACGTTCGTGCGCATCTGCTTGTCGACCTCGATGAAGCCGCGGTCGGTGACCGCGACGCCCGCCTTGTCGGCACCGATCTTCTTGCCGTTCGGGCTGCGGCCCACCGCGACGAGCACGAGGTCGTAGCGCTGCGCTTCCGCCGGCGCCTTTTCGCCCTCGAACTTCACGTAGATGCCGTCTTCCTTCGCTTCCGCGCCGACCGTCTTGGTCTTCAGCATCACATTGCCGAAGCGCTTCGCGTTGTACTTTTCCCAGACCTTCACGAGATCGCGGTCGGCGCCCATCATCAGGCCGTCCATCATTTCGACGACGTCGATCTCGGCGCCGAGCGTCGAGTAGACCGTTGCCATTTCGAGGCCGATGATGCCGCCGCCGATCACGAGCATGCGCTTGGGCAGTTGGCGCAGTTCGAGCGCGCCGGTCGAATCGACGACGCGCGGGTCTTCCGGCATGAACGGCAGCTTCACCGCTTGCGAGCCCGCGGCGATGATTGCCTGCTTGAACTTGACGACCTTCTTGCCGTTTTCGCCTTGCACTTCCATGTGGTACGGATCGACGAACGCGCCGACGCCGGTGACCACTTCGACCTTGCGTGCCTTCGCCATGCCGGCGAGGCCCGTCGTCAGCTTCTTGACGACGCCGCCCTTGAAGTCGCGCAGCTTGTCGAGGTCGACCTGCGGCTTGCCGAACGTGATGCCGTGCGACGCGAGCGCCGCGGCTTCCTCGACGACGAGCGACGTATGCAGCAGCGCCTTCGACGGGATGCAGCCGACGTTCAGGCACACGCCGCCGAGCGTCGAGTAGCGTTCGACGAGCACCGTCTTCATGCCGAGATCGGCTGCGCGGAACGCGGCCGAGTAGCCGCCGGGGCCGGCGCCGAGCACGAGCATGTCGCATTCGATGTCGGCGGCGCCGCTGTAGCTGCCGGCTTGCGGCGCGGGCGCCGCAGCGGCTGCGGCCGGCGCCGGTGCAGCCGCTGCGGGCTTCGGCGCTTCGGGCGCTTTCGCGGGTGCGGGTGCGGCTGCGCCTGCCGATGCTTCGACGATGGCGATGACGGTGCCTTGCGAGACTTTCTCGCCGGCCTTGACCTTGACTTCCTTGACGGTGCCGGCGACGTCGCTGGGCACTTCCATGGAGGCTTTATCGGATTCGAGCGTGATGAGCGTTTGCTCTTTTTCGATCACGTCGCCGGGTTTCACGTTGACTTCGATGACATCGACGCCGCTGAAATCGCCGATATCCGGAACCTTGACTTCGATGAGACTCATGACTGTCCCCTTCTTGATTGGCTGCAGAGAGAGAGGGAGGGACTGGCGGAAAGACGGAACCTGACTACATGCGGCCTGACAAGAGAACGCGACGTTGGGCAGGACCACCTTTGCCGTCCGCCCAAGGACGCGCCTTTCTTTTGGTTACTTTTCTTTGGAAGACAAAGAAAAGTGACCGCCGCCCCGCGCAGGGGCGACGCCAGCAGACCGTTGGCAAAACAGGTTCAACGACAAGGGCGTGAAGAATCGACACAAAACCACGCCCCCGCGAGCCCCTCATCTCATCAAAGAATGATGCGACGGAAATCCCCGAGCAACGCCCCGAGATACGCATTGAACCGCGCGGCTTCCGCGCCATCGATGACACGATGGTCATACGACAGCGACAGCGGCAACATGAGCCGCGGCACGAACTGCTTGCCGTCCCACACCGGCTTCATCTGGCCGCGCGACAACCCGAGGATCGCCACTTCCGGCGCGTTGATGATCGGCGTGAAGTTCGTCCCGCCGATCCCGCCGAGCGACGAGATCGAGAAGCAGCCGCCCTGCATCTGGTCCGGCTTCAGCTTGCCTTCGCGCGCGGCCTTCGACAGGTCGCTCATTTCCTTCGCGATGTCGACGAGGCCCTTCTTGTCCGCATCGCGGATCACCGGCACGACGAGGCCGTTCGGCGTATCGGCCGCGAAACCGATGTGGAAGTACTGCTTGAACACGAGGTTGTCGCCGTCGAGGCTCGCGTTGAAGGTCGGGAATTTCTTCAGCGCGGCGACGACCGCCTTGATCACGAACGCGAGCATCGTGAACTTCACGCCCGCCTTTTCGTGTTCCTTGTTCAGCTGGACGCGCAGCGCTTCGAGCTCGGTGATGTCCGCTTCGTCGTTGTTCGTGACGTGCGGGATCATCACCCAGTTGCGATGCAGGTTCGCGCCCGAGATTTTCTTGATGCGCGACAGCGGCTTCGCCTCGAACGGGCCGAACTTCGAGAAGTCGACCTTCGGCCACGGCAGCAGGTTCAGCTCGCCGCCGCCTGCCGGCGCGGCTGCCGCGGCCGGCGCCGCGCGCTGGCCCGTCATCACGCCCTTCACGAAGCCCGTGACGTCTTCCTTCGTGATGCGGCCCTTCGGACCCGAACCCTGCACGCGCGACACGTCGACGCCGAGTTCACGCGCGAACTTGCGGACCGACGGCGATGCGTGGCTCGCGCGGTATTCGCCCGACGGCGTGGCGGCCGGTGCGGCGGCAGCCGGTGCCGGCGCAGCCTTCGCGGGCGCGGGTGCCGGTGCAGCGGCGGGCGCCGGCGCGGCAGCGGCTGGAGCCGGTGCGCTCGCCTGCGGTGCCGCGGCAGCCGGTGCGCCGGCGGCTTCGAGCAGCACGATCAGCGTGCCTTCCGACACCGAATCGCCCACTTTCACCTTGATGTCCTTCACGACGCCGGCAGCCGGGCTCGGCACGTCCATCGTCGCCTTGTCCGACTCGAGCGTGACGAGCGACTGCTCCTTCTCGACCGTGTCGCCGACCTTCACGCCGATCTCGATCACCGGTACGTCCTTGTAGTCGCCGATGTCGGGCACCTTCACCTCGAGCGTGCCGCCCGACGCCGCGGGCGCGGCGGCCGGTGCCGCTGCGGCCGGCGCCGGTGCCGGCGCTGCTGCCGGAGCCGGGGCTGCTGCCGGCGCGGCCGCGCCGTTCGCCTGGGCGCCCGCACCGCCTTCGAGCAGGATGATCAGCGAGCCTTCCGACACGGAATCGCCGACCTTGACCTTCACTTCCTTGACCGTGCCGCCAGCCGGGCTCGGGACGTCCATCGTCGCCTTGTCGGACTCGAGCGTAACGAGCGACTGCTCGGGCTCGACCGTGTCGCCAGCCTTCACGAGCACCTCGATGACGGGCACGTCCTTGTAATCGCCGATATCCGGCACCTTCACTTCGATCGCTTGACTCATCTTTTTGTGTCTCCATGGCCGCGCGCGCCCCTCCCGGAAGCGGCGCGCGGCATCACACGGGCGTGTGCGTTAAACGGTCATCGGGTTGGGCTTGGACGGATCGAGGTTGTACTTGGCGATCGCGTCCGCGACCACCTTGCGCTCGATCGTGCCTTCGTCGGCCAGCGCGTTGAGCGCGGCGACGGTGACCCAGTGACGGTCGACTTCGAAGAAGTGACGCAGCTTCTCGCGGGTATCCGAGCGGCCGAAGCCGTCGGTGCCCAGCACGACGAAGCGGCGATCGATCTGGCCGCGGATCTGGTCGACCAGCGCACGCACGTAGTCGGTCGATGCGATGACCGGACCCTGCGTGTCCTTCAGGCACTTCTGCACGTGCGACAGGCGACGCTCCTCGGTCGGATGGAGCAGGTTCCAGC
This sequence comes from Burkholderia sp. MSMB1835, assembly GCF_001526365.1. Classification (NCBI taxonomy): domain Bacteria; kingdom Pseudomonadati; phylum Pseudomonadota; class Betaproteobacteria; order Burkholderiales; family Burkholderiaceae; genus Burkholderia; species Burkholderia sp. MSMB1835. Next base: position 41,393 of record NZ_LOYP01000031.1, on the reverse strand, counting down.
GCTCGACGTCGTGGCCTTCGCGCGCGAGTTCGGTGAAGCTCGGCACGCTCCACAGGTCGGCGGCGACGCCCCAGTCGTTCTTCAGCAGGTCGGCAGCGGCGATCACTTCGTTGAAGATCGTGCCCGCGCCGAGCAGCTGCACGCGCGGCGCCTTCTTGTCTGCGTCGGCCTTCTTGAACGAGTACATACCCTTGATGATGTCGGCCGCCACGTGCTCGCCCTGCGGAATCGCCGGGTGCTCGTAGTTCTCGTTCATCACCGTGATGTAGTAGTACACGTCTTCCTGGTCCTGCACCATGCGGCGCAGGCCGTCCTGGATGATCACCGCGAGTTCGTAGCCGAACGTCGGGTCGTAGCTCACGCAGTTCGGCACCGATGCCGCCCACAGGAGCGAATGACCGTCTTCGTGTTGCAGGCCTTCGCCGTTCAGCGTCGTGCGGCCCGCCGTGCCGCCCAGCAGGAAACCGCGCGAACGCATGTCGCCCGCGGCCCAGGCGAGGTCGCCGATCCGCTGGAAGCCGAACATCGAGTAGAAGATGTAGAACGGCACCATGATCTCGCCGTGCGTCGAATACGACGTCGCCGCCGCGATCCAGTCGCACATGCCGCCCGCTTCGTTGATGCCTTCCTGCAGGATCTGGCCGGTCTGCGATTCCTTGTAGAACATCAGCTGGTCGGAATCTTCCGGCACGTACTTCTGGCCTTCCTGGTTCCAGATACCGATCTGGCGGAACAGGCCTTCCATGCCGAACGTACGCGATTCGTCCGGGACGATCGGCACGACGCGCTTGCCGAGCGCCTTGTCCTTCAGCAGGATGTTCAGGATCCGCACGAACGCCATCGTCGTCGAGATCTCGCGGCCTTCGCCCGTGCCCTTCAACAGCGGCTCGAACGCGTCGAGCGCCGGCACCGGCAGCGACGTCGCCTTCTCGCGGCGGTGCGGCAGGTAGCCGCCGAGGTCCATGCGCTTCTGGCGCATGTATTCGAGCTCCTTCGAGCCTTCCTCGAACTTCAGGTACGGCACGTCGGCGATCTGCTCGTCGGTGATCGGCAGGCGGAACTGGTCACGGAACTTCTTCAGTTGCTCGACCGGCAGCTTCTTCTGCTGGTGCGTGATGTTCATCGCCTGGCCCGACTCGCCCATCCCGTAGCCCTTGATGGTCTTCGCGAGGATGACCGTCGGCGCGCCCTTCGTGTTCGTGGCTTCGTGGAACGCCGCGTAGATCTTGTGCGGATCGTGGCCGCCGCGGTTCAGCGCCCAGATGTCGTCGTCCGACCAGTCGGCGACGAGCGCCTTCAGTTCAGGCGTGTTGAAGAAGTGCTCGCGCACGTACGCGCCCGACTCCGACTTGTACGTCTGGTATTCGCCGTCGACGCACTCCATCATCCGGCGCATCAGCGCGCCCGTCTTGTCGCGCGCGAACAGCGCATCCCAGCGGCTGCCCCAGATGACCTTGATCACGTTCCAGCCGGCGCCGCGGAATTCCGATTCGAGTTCCTGGATGATCTTGCCGTTGCCGCGCACCGGGCCGTCCAGACGCTGCAGGTTGCAGTTGATCACGAACACGAGGTTGTCGAGCTTCTCGCGGCTCGCCATGCCGATCGCGCCGAGCGATTCCGGTTCGTCCGTCTCGCCGTCGCCGAGGAACGCCCAGACCTTGCGGCCTTCCGTCTTCGCGATCCCGCGCGACTCCAGGTACTTCATGAAGCGCGCCTGGTAGATCGCCATGATCGGGCCGAGGCCCATCGACACGGTCGGGAACTGCCAGAAGTCCGGCATCAGCCACGGGTGCGGATACGACGAAATGCCCTTGCCGTCGACTTCCTGGCGGAAGTTGTCGAGTTGCTCTTCCGACAGGCGGCCGAGCAGGAACGCGCGCGAGTACACGCCCGGCGACGAGTGGCCCTGCACGAACACGAGATCGCCGCCGTGCTGGTCGGACGCCGCATGCCAGAAATGGTTGTAGCCGACGTCGTAGAGCGTCGCGGCCGACGCGAACGACGCGATGTGGCCGCCGACGTTCGTGTCCTTGCCTGCGCGCAGCACCATCGCCAGCGCGTTCCAGCGCGTGTACGAACGGATGCGGTGCTCGATGTCCTGGTCGCCCGGAATCTTCGCCTGGGCTTCGAGCGGAATCGTGTTGATGTACGGGGTATTGGCGGAGAACGGCAGGTGCTCGCCGTGCATGCGGGCGAATTCGATCTGCTTTTCGATCAGGTAATGCGCACGGCCGGTGCCCACGGAGGAGATCACGCCATCGAGCGACTCGAGCCACTCGACGGTTTCTTGCGGGTCGTCGTCACGTTCGGCGGCGACATATTTCATCACTTCGTTCGGTACAGCGGACATTCTCGTCTCCTGGGTCCTGGAATGTGAGGATCGCTCTCGTGCAGACGACGCGACGCGACCGGCTGCGGGCAAGCTCCGACGGATTGTAATGAGCGTGGACAGGCCTGCGCAACAAAATTTTCGAATTATGAGATCTTTTCTCGCCATGCGAAATATTGCTGCGCTGCACCCATATTTCGGGGCTCCGCGGCCCGTCTCGTCGGAACAAAACCGTTTCCGTTCAACATATCCGGTATCGGTTTTCCATGTATTGCGCTGCGCTACAATCCTGCCATGTTGACCGATCGGCTTTTCGCACGCTCGGCGCGACCGCCGGGCCCGCCGGCGGAGTCGCAGCCGTCCCGTTGGCACCACGGACCGTGGTGGTCCAACTCCTATTTGCTGACGCCGCTGCTGTCGATTCTGGTGTTCCTCGTCGTGATGAGCCTCATCCTGTGGAGCCTCAACCGGCGCGAACAGCAGCAGCAGGAAGACACCCTGTTTCGCAACGTCGCGTGGGCCCAGCAGCAGATCCGCCTGTCGATGACGGGCGCGCAGGAACAGTTGCAGGCGCTGTCGCGCGACCTCGCGTCCGGCCGCCTCGACCAGAACGCGTTCCAGATGGCCGTCGCGGACGTGATGCAGACGCATCCGGAAATCCTCTACCTGAACTGGTACACGGCGCCCGGCGTGCAGCGCTGGCCGACCGTGCATCCGCCGCTGCTCGGCCAGCGGCTCGCGAAGCCCGGCGATGCGCAGATGCAGGACGCCGTGCGCGGCGCGTACGACGAGGCGCGCAACACGCGCCGCCAGGCCTATTCGCCGCTGATCTACGACGACTTCGGCAACGGCTTCATCACGTTGCAGACGCCGGTAATGCGCGGCGACCGCGAATATCTCGGCTCGATCGCCGCGGTGTTCTCGGTCGAGGGCATCCTGAAGCACGACATCCCGCAGGAGCTGTCGTCGAAGTACAAGATCTCGATCACCGACTCGAACAACCGCGAACTGTCGTCCACGTCGACGCGCCCGCGCCTGCCGCGCGACTCGCACTACGATCTCCCGCTCGACCCGCCCGGCCAGGGGCTGACGGTGCGCGTGTATGCGTTCCCGCAGCTCACGAACCTGACCAACAACACGCTCGTGTGGCTGGTCGCCGGCCTGTCGTGCTTCGTGCTGTGGAGCCTCTGGAGCCTGTGGAAGCACACGCGCCAGCGCTTCGAGGCGCAGCAGGCGCTGTACGCGGAGGCGTTCTTCCGCCGCGCGATGGAGAACTCGGTGCTGATCGGCATGCGCGTGCTCGACATGCACGGCCGCATCACGCACGTGAACCCCGCGTTCTGCCGGATGACGGGCTGGGACGAAACGGATCTCGTCGGCAAGGTTGCGCCGTTCCCGTACTGGCCGCGCGACGCCTACCCGGAAATGCAGCGCCAACTCGACATGACGCTGCGCGGCAAGGCGCCGAGTTCGGGCTTCGAGCTGCGCGTGCGCCGCAAGAACGGCACGCTGTTCCATGCGCGCCTGTACGTGTCGCCGCTGATCGACAGTTCGGGCCGCCAGACCGGCTGGATGTCGTCGATGACCGACATCACCGAGCCGAAGCGCGCGCGAGAAGAGCTGGCGGCCGCGCACGAACGCTTCACGACGGTGCTCGAAAGCCTCGACGCCGCGGTGTCGGTGCTCGCCGCAGACGAAGCCGAGCTGCTGTTCGCGAACCGCTACTACCGCCACCTGTTCGGCATTCGCCCGGACGGCCACCTCGAATTGTCCGGCGGCGGCTTCGACCGCGCGCAGGCATCGTCCGACTCGATCGACATGGTCGACGCGTTCGCGGGCCTGCCGGCCTCCGCGCTGACCAGCAGCACGGCCGATGCGCAGGAGGTGTACGTCGAGAGCATCCAGAAGTGGTTCGAAGTGCGTCGCCAGTACATCCAGTGGGTGGACGGCCACCTCGCGCAGATGCAGATCGCGACCGACATCACGACCCGCAAGAAGGCGCAGGAACTCGCGCACCAGCAGGAAGAAAAGCTGCAGTTCACGAGCCGATTGATGACGATGGGTGAAATGGCGTCGTCGATTGCTCACGAATTGAATCAGCCGCTCGCCGCGATCAACAACTACTGCTCGGGCACGCTCGCGCTCGTGAAGAGCGGCCGCGGCACGCCCGAGACGCTGCAGCCCGCGCTGGAAAAGACCGCGCAGCAGGCGCTGCGCGCGGGGATGATCGTCAAGCGGATCCGCGAATTCGTGAAGCGCAGCGAGCCGAAGCGCCAGCCGGCGCGGGTCGCGGACATCGTCGCCGACGCGGTCGGGCTCGCCGAAATCGAGGCCAGAAAGCGCAGGATCCGGATCGTCACGGAAATCCTCGCAAGAATGCCTATTATTTATGTCGACCCCGTGCTGATCGAACAGGTGCTGATGAACCTGATGAAGAACGCAGCCGAGGCGATGGCCGACGTGAAGCCGGCGTCGGCGGACGGCGTGATCCGCGTCGTCGCCGACATCGACGCGGGCTTCGTCGACATCCGCGTGATCGACCAGGGGCCGGGCGTCGACGAAGCGACGGCCGAGCGCCTGTTCGAACCGTTTTACAGCACCAAGTCCGACGGCATGGGCATGGGGCTGAACATCTGCCGTTCGATCATCGAATCGCATCGGGGGCGTCTGTGGGTGGTCAACAACGTCGAGCCGGATGGCCGCATTTCCGGCGCGACGTTCCACTGCAGCCTGCCCATTGGGGAACCCGCTGATCTCGGCCAAGGGGGGCGCGAGGCATCGGCATCACATACCGTTACGGGAGAACTATGAATAGCCCTGTCACCACCACTCAGGAAACCGTCTTCGTCGTCGACGACGACGAGGCCGTACGGGACTCGCTGCGCTGGCTGCTGGAGGCGAACGGCTATCGCGTTCAATGCTTCTCGAGCGCCGAGCAGTTCCTCGATGCGTACCAGCCGGCGCAGCAGGCCGGCCAGATCGCGTGCCTGATCCTCGACGTGCGGATGTCGGGCATGAGCGGCCTCGAATTGCAGGAACGCCTGATCGCCGACAACGCCGCGCTGCCGATCATCTTCGTCACCGGTCACGGCGACGTGCCGATGGCCGTGTCGACGATGAAAAAGGGAGCGATGGACTTTATCGAGAAACCGTTCGACGAAGCCGAGCTGCGCAAGCTCGTCGAGCGGATGCTCGACAAGGCCCGAAGCGAAAGCAAGAGCGTCCAGGAGCAGCGTGCCGCGAGCGAACGCCTGTCGAAGCTGACCGCGCGCGAGCAGCAGGTGCTCGAGCGGATCATCGCGGGCCGCCTGAACAAGCAGATCGCCGACGACCTCGGCATCAGCATCAAGACGGTCGAGGCGCACCGCGCGAACATCATGGAAAAGCTCAACGTCAACACGGTGGCCGACCTGCTGCGCCTCGCGCTGTCGAAGAAACAGGCCTGAGCGCGTTCTCCGGCTCCGGCGGCACGCCCCACCGCGGCCGCCCGGCCCGCAATCGGTGTTTGCCGCCCCGCGCGATGCGGCCCACTCGCGCGGCGGCGGCCGTTCCTCCCGGCGCACGCGCGCCGCGGCCATGACGCTTCCCGTTGATTCGCTGTCGGACGGCAGCAGGCGAACGGTATAATTACGTGCTTTGCTACGGCGCTTCGGGCGCCGTACGCCCGCATTCCAACTTCCCGGCAGGACCCACCACCATGACAGCCCTCCTCATCGACGGCAACGCCCTTTCGAAGACCCTGCGCGGTCAGGCCGCCGAACGCGCCGCCGCGCTGACCGCCCGCGGCCACCAGCCCGGTCTCGCGGTGATCCTCGTCGGCGCCAACCCGGCGAGCGAAGTCTACGTGCGCAACAAGATCAAGGCATGCGAGGACAACGGCTTCTTCTCGCTGAAGGATGCGTACCCGGCCACGCTGTCGGAAGCCGACCTGCTCGCGCGCATCGACGAACTGAACCGCGATCCGAAGATCCACGGCATCCTGGTCCAGTTGCCGCTGCCCGCGCATATCGACAGCCACAAGGTGATCGAGGCGATCGCGCCGGAGAAGGACGTCGACGGCTTTCACGTCGCGAACGCCGGTGCGCTGATGACCGGCAAGCCGCTGTTCCGCCCGTGCACGCCGTACGGCGTGATGAAGATGTTCGAAGCGCACGGCATTGCGCTGCAAGGCGCGAACGCGGTCGTGATCGGCCGCTCGAACATCGTCGGCAAGCCGATGGCGATGATGCTGCTCGACGCCGGCGCGACCGTGACGATCTGCCACAGCAAGACGCGCGACCTCGCCGCGCATACGCGTCAGGCCGACATCGTGGTCGCCGCGGTCGGCAAGCGCAACATCCTGACCGCCGACATGGTGAAGCCGGGCGCGACGGTGATCGACGTCGGCATGAACCGCGACGACGCGGGCAAGCTGTGCGGCGACGTCGATTTCGCGGGCGTGAAGGAAGTCGCCGGCTACATCACGCCGGTGCCGGGCGGCGTCGGCCCGATGACCATCACGATGCTGCTGATCAACACGATCGAATCCGCCGAACGCGCTGCCGCGGCAGCCTGACGCCCCACTCGCTCAGCCGGCGCGCGATTCCGTGCGCCGGCGCCTCGCCAGCCGCAGTCGCGCGGCTGCATCGCGCCCGCCGGCACGTCCGACACCGCGCATCCGACCCTGCGTCAATCGCGTCGTTAGAAACTAACGATTGGAAAGCGCACGATGCGCCCCAATAATGTCGGTATCGGGCGCGCTCGCGCCCAGCCGCCGTTACCCTTTTCATCCCGGTTCATCCGGCAACAGACAGGGAGTCTTATGTCCGCCAGCGCCAATACCAATCCGCTCCTCGACTTCTCCGGCCTGCCCCGTTTCGGCGAGATCCGCCCGGAGCACGTGACGCCCGCGCTCGACACGCTGCTCGACGCCGCCAGCCGCGCGGTCGAAACGGCGAGCGCGAGCGACACGCCGTCGACCTGGGCCGCCGTCGTCGAGACGGTCGAGCAGGCCACGGAGCCGCTCGGCCGTGCGTGGGGCATCGTCGGCCACCTGAACGCGGTCGCCGACACGCCCGAACTGCGGGCTGCCTACGGTGAAAACCTGCCGCGCGTGACCGAGTTCTGGTCGAGCGTCGGCCAGAATCTCGCGCTGTACGAAAAGTACAAGGCGATCGCCGCGAGCGCCGAATACGCGACGCTGTCCGCCGAGCGCAAGAAGATCCTCGACAATGCGCTGCGCGACTTCCGCCTGTCGGGCGCCGAGCTGCCCGAGGACCAGAAGCCGCGCTTCGCGGAACTGCAGGAACAGCAGGCCGCGCTGTCGAAGGCGTTTTCCGATCACGTGCTCGACGCGACCAACGCGTACGCATACTTCGCGAAGGACGAAGCCAAGCTGGCCGGCCTGCCCGGCGACGCGATCGAGGCCGCCCGCGAAGCCGCGCAGAAGGACGGCAAGGAAGGCTGGAAATTCACGCTGCATTTCCCGTCGTATTTCCCGGTGCTGCAGTACGCCGACGACCGCGCGCTGCGCGAGACGCTCTATCGCGCCTATGCAACCCGCGCGTCGGAACTCGGGCCGCAGTACGGCGACGGCAAGGCCGAATGGGACAACACGGCGATCGTCGCCGATGCGCTGAAGCTGCGCCGCGAAGAGGCGCAGATGCTCGGCTATCGCAACTTCGCCGAAGTCTCGCTCGCGCCGAAGATGGCCGAATCGCCGCAGCAGGTGATCGCGTTCCTCGAGGATCTCGCGACGCGCGCACGCCCGCACGCGGAGAAAGACTGGGACGAGCTGCGCACGTTCGCCGCGAAGGAGCTCGGCCTCGCCGAACTCGCGCCGTGGGACGTCGCGTACGCGGCCGAAAAGCTCCGCCAGCAGCGCTATGCGTTCTCGGAAAACGAAGTCAAGCAGTACTTCCCGGAACCGGCCGCGCTGAAGGGCCTGTTCACCGTCACCGAAACGCTGTTCGGCGTACGGATCAAGCCGGACGACGCGCCGGTATGGCACAAGGACGTGCGCTTCTTCCGCGTCGAGAATCGCGACGGCTCGCTCGTCGCGCAGTTCTATCTCGACCTGTACGCGCGCGAAGGCAAGCGCGGCGGCGCGTGGATGGACGACGCCCGTTCGCGCGCGAAGCGCGGCAGCGACGTGCAGACGCCGGTCGCGTACCTGACCTGCAACTTCTCCGCGCCGGTCGGCGGCAAGCCCGCGTGCTTCACGCACGACGAGGTCATCACGCTGTTCCATGAATTCGGCCACGGGCTGCACCACATGCTCACGCGCGTCGACGAACTCGGCGTGTCGGGCATCAACGGCGTCGAGTGGGATGCGGTCGAACTGCCGTCGCAGTTCATGGAAAACTTCTGCTGGGAATGGGACGTGCTGTCGTCGATGTCGTCGCACGTCGATACGGGCGCCGCGCTGCCGCGCGAGCTGTTCGACAAGATGATCGCCGCGAAGAACTTCCAGAGCGGGCTCGGCACGCTGCGCCAGATCGTGTTCTCGATGTTCGACATGCTGCTGCACGTCGACTTCGATCCGGCCGGCGCCACCGGCGTGACCGCGTTCGCGCGCGAGATCAACGAGCGCTACCACGTGATCCCGCAGGCCGCGTTCTCGCGCTGGCCGAACACGTTCAGCCACATCTTCGCGGGCGGCTACGCAGCCGGCTACTACAGCTACAAGTGGGCCGAAGTGCTGTCGGCCGACGCGTACGCGGCGTTCGAGGAAGCGGCCGCCGCCAGCGGCAGCGTGCTCGACGCGGCAACCGGCACGCGCTATCGCCGCGAAATCCTCGAGGTCGGCGGCAGCCGTCCGGCGATGGAGTCGTTCAAGGCGTTCCGCGGCCGCGAGCCGCAGATCGACGCGCTGCTGCGTCACAACGGGATGGCCGCGCCCGCGCACTGAGCGCGCCGCCCGGCCCGCCGGCAGCATCGACAGGCACCGCTTCGGCGGTGCCTTTTTTCATGGCGCGGGCGCGGCGTCGTCGAACAGCAGGAATTGCCCGTGGCGCTCGGCCGTGTCCTCGTCGATACGCACGCCGACGCCGAGCAGCCGCACCGGCTGCGCGCGCCGCAACAACCCCTTCGCGAGCAGCGTGACGGCCGTCTCGGCATTCGTCGCGTCGGCCACGCACTCGACCGTCGTGCGCTGGAAATCGGCGAAGCGAATCTTCACGTACAGCTTGCGGATCGAACGCGCGGCGCCCGCGCGCTCGATCCGCGCGTCGAGTTGCACGACGAGGCGGCGGATTTCGTCCGCGCATTGCTCGAGCGTCGTCAGGTCGGTCACGTAGGTCGTCTCGACGCTGACCGACTTGCGCTCCTGATCGGCCTGCACCGGCCGCTCGTCGATCCCGCGCGACAGTTCGTACAGCCGCCGCCCGAACGCGCCGAACTCGCGGTGCAGGTCGATCAGCGGCCAGTCGCGCAACTGCGCGCAAGTCTGGATGCCGAGCCGATCGAGCCGCGTGGCCGTCACCTTGCCGACGCCGTGCAGCTTGCGCACCGGCAACGCCGCGACGAACGCGTCGATCTCGTGCGGCCGCACGACGAACAGTCCGTCGGGCTTGTTCCAGTCGGATGCGATCTTCGCGATGAACTTGTTCGGCGCGACGCCCGCCGATACGGTCACGCCGACCGCGTCGCGCACCCGCTCGCGGATCTCGCGCGCAATCAGCGTCGCACTGCCCTGGCAACGTTCCGACCCGCTGACGTCGAGGTACGCCTCGTCGAGCGACAGCGGCTCGACGTCCGGCGTGTAGTCGCGATAGATCGCCATGATCTGCCGCGATGCCGCACGGTACTTGTCCATGGCGGACGGCAGGATCAGCAGGTCCGGGCACTTGCGCATCGCCAGCGCCGACGACATCGCCGAATGCACGCCGTAGCGCCGCGCCTCGTAGTTGCAGGTCGCGATCACGCCGCGCTGGTCGGGCCGGCCGCCGACCGCGAGCGGCCGGTTGCGCAGCGACGGGTCGTCGCGCATCTCGACCGACGCGTAGAAGCAGTCGCAATCGCAGTGAATGATCTTGCGCGCGCGCGGCAGCGCGTCGCCCGGCGGCGGCGCGTGCGGATCGGCTGGCGGAATGATGGTGGGGTTCACGGTGCCGATACTGTACAAAAACACAGTGCCGGTTTCAACTGCCGCGTACGTCCACTGCCGGCTGCGCCGTACCGGCCCGATTTGCGCGGATCGTATCGGCCGGGTTCGGGCAGCGGCGCCTATACTCGTCTGCCGCGACACACGAAACGCAAAGGTGACGGATGAAGACGATCGGACTGATCGGCGGCATGAGCTGGGAATCGTCGGCCGAGTACTACCGGATGATCAACCGGCACTCGAAGGCATTGCACGGCGGGCATCACAACGCGAAAAGCGTGCTGGTCACGGTCGACTTCGCCGAAATCGAAGCGCTGCAGCGCACGCACGACTGGGTCGCGCTCGGCGAACGGATGGCCGATGCCGCGCGCCAGCTCGAAGCGGCCGGCGCCGATCTCGTCGTCCTCACGACCAATACGATGCATCGCGTGCACGACGCGATCGAAGCCGCGGTGAAGCTGCCGTTCCTGCACATCGCCGATCCGACCGGCAACGCGCTGCGCGACGTGGGCGTCGAGCGCGTCGCCCTGCTCGGCACGCGCTACACGATGGAGTTGCCGTTCTACACGGAGCGGCTGCGCGGGAAGTTCGGGCTCGACGTGCTGGTGCCGGACGAACGCGGGCGCGACGACGTGCACCGGATCATCTACGACGAGCTGTGCCACGGCGTCGCCTCGGCGCCATCGCGCGCGACGTATGTGTCGATCATCGACGGACTGGCCGCGCGCGGCGCACAGGCCGTGATCCTCGGCTGCACGGAAATCACGCTGCTGATCGGCGCGGACGATTCGCCGCTGCCGGTATTCGATACGACCGCGTTGCATGCGAAGGCGGCCGTCGAGTGGGCGGCGCGCTGAACGACGCGCGCCGCCGCGTATCGCCATCGCCGCCGGATGCGGCGGAATACGGGCAAGGACCAGTGCGCGGTGCGGTCGGGCACGCCGAACGCAACGGCCACGCGGATCGACACGACGCCCTATCCGCTCGAGAACGGCTTCCTGCCCGGGAACCCGGGCGCGCGGAAATAACGGGCGGGCGCGGAAAACAAAAAACCCGGCACGAAGCCGGGTTTTTGTCGACGAAGTGCGCATCGGTCAATTGCGCTGCACATCGTCTGGTGTGCTTGGTTGCGGGGACAGGATTTGAACCTGTGACCTTCGGGTTATGAGCCCGACGAGCTGCCAGACTGCTCCACCCCGCGTCAGAGAAATAAATTATAGGGTGAGGAAGTACTCACGTCAATACTTTTGTCACAATTTCTGCATCCACTGCCCGGGCGCCGACGCGGGACACGTGCGCGACGCTGCGTGACGCGCGCGTTCGCACCCCATGCTCGCGGTAAGATGGCGGCCTTCGCATTCACGCCGCACACACCCTTCCGTTCATGAAAATCGCCACCTGGAACGTCAACTCGCTCAATGTCCGCAAACAGCATGTGCTCGACTGGCTCGCGCAAAGCGGAGCCGACGTGCTGTGCCTGCAGGAACTGAAGCTGCCGGACGAGAAATTCCCGCGCGCCGATCTCGAGGCAGCCGGCTACCGCAGTTGGTTCACGGGCCAGAAGACCTACAACGGCGTCGCGATCCTCGTGCGCGACACGCTCGCCGTCGACGAATCGGACGTCGTGCGCAACATCCCGGGCTTCGACGATCCGCAGCAGCGCGTGATCGCCGCGACGGTCGACGGCGTGCGCATCGTGTCCGCCTACTTCCCGAACGGCCAGGCGCTCGACTCCGACAAGTTCGTCTACAAGATGCAGTGGCTCGACGCGCTGCAAGCGTGGCTGCGCACCGAGTTGCAGCGCTACCCGAAGCTCGCGCTGCTCGGCGACTACAACATCGCACCGGAAGACCGCGACGTGCACGATCCCGCGAAATGGGAAGGCCAGAACCTCGTGTCGCCGCAGGAGCGCGCACACTTCGCGCAACTGATCGAACTCGGCTTCGTCGATGCGTTCCGCCGCTTCGAGCAGCCCGAGAAGACCTTCACGTGGTGGGACTACCGGATGATGGCGTTCCGCCGCAACGCGGGGCTGCGCATCGACCACATCCTGCTGTCGCCGGCGCTCGCGGCGACCTGCGCATCGTGCGAAGTCGATCGCACGCCGCGCACGTGGGAACAGCCGTCCGACCACACGCCCGTCGTCGCGGTCGTCTGCTGATCGCGCAAGCGCCGCGCGCAATCAGCGCCGCGCGGGCGCCGGCCCGAGATGGACCCACAGGAAGCCGAATTCGGCTGCGTCGGCTTCCGCGCGCTCGAGATCGTCGGCGCTGCCGTGGCCGCCGTCGGTGTTCTCCCAGTACCACACCCGCTCGTGACCGAGCGCCTGCATGCGCGCGGCCATCTTGCGCGCATGCGCGGGATGCACGCGATCGTCGCGGGTCGACGTCGTCAGCAACAACGGCGGATACGCGACGTCTTCGCGCACGCGGTGATACGGCGAATACGCGGCCAGCGCCGCGCCTTCGCGCGGATCGTCGGGGTCGCCGTATTCGTCGAGCCAGGCGGCGCCCGCGTGCAGCTTCGGATAGCGCTGCATGTCGAGCAGCGGCACGCGGCACAGCACCGCGCCGAACAGCTCCGGCCGCTGCATCATGCACGCGGCGACCAGCAGTCCGCCGTTGCTGCCGCCCTCGATCCCGAGTTGCGCGGCGGTCGTCACGCCGGTCGCGGCCAGATCCTCGGCGACCGCGATGAAATCGTCGAACGAACGCTGCCGGTGTTCGCGCTGCGCGTCGACGTGCCAGCGCGGCCCGAATTCGCCGCCGCCGCGGATGTGCGCGAACGCCATCACGCCGCCGCGTTCGAGCCAGCCGATGCCGAACGCATCGCTGTAGCCCGGCAGATTCGGGATCGCAAAGCCGCCATAGCCGGACAGCAAGCACGGCCGCGCGACGCGCGCGCCGCCTTGCGGCACGTCGAGCGCATCGCGCGGCCCGATCAGCGTGTACGGCACCACCGTGCCGTCGCGCGAACGCGCGCTCGCGCGGCGTACGACGAGCCCGGCCGCGTCGAACTGCACCGGCGGCCGGTCGAGCAGCACGCGGCGCGACCGCGCATCGTCCGCGCGATCGGCAAGATCGGCAAGATCGGCCAGCCAGCATTCGGGCGGATCGAGATACGTGTCGACATCGACGTACACCTCGTCGTTCAGCGTCGATTCGACTGGCTCGATGTCGATCTGTGCCTCGCCCGGCCAGTCGAACGGCCGCGCGTCCCACGTCCACGCACCGTCGTCGGCCTGCCGCGGCTGCCACAGCATCGTGCGGTTGTGCACGTCGTCGAGCCAGCTCGCGATCAGCATCGTGCGCGTGTGCGTCCACGTACAGGCGGACGTCGTCGGCCGCGGCGCGAACAGCGTCGTGAATTCGCGCGCGCCGGCGAGGAACGCCTGCTCGCGGATCGCGAGCAGCGAGCCGCCGGCGTGGCGCACGCCGTCGCAATCCCAGTCGAGGCGCGGCTCCAGCACGAGCCAGCCTTCCCAGAACCCGACCTCGACATGCGTCGGCACGTCGTAGCGCGCCCATTCGCCGGCGTCGGTCAGCCGGTACGCATGAGCGTCGAAGAAATCGACGCTGCGCCACGCGACGTGACGGCGATCGATCGGGTCGTACCATGCGCCCGCGCTGATGTCATCCGGCTCGCCGCGGAACACGACCGGCGCGTCGGCGAGCGGCGTGCCGCGCACCCAGCGCCGCGCTTCATACGGATAACCGGCGGCGGTCGCGTGCGCTTCGCCGCGATCCCAGCTCACGTAGACGGTGTCGCGATCGATCCAGCCGACCGTGTGATGGCCCGGCGCGTCGATCGTGAAACCGCCGTCGACGAAACGGCGCGCGACGAGGTCGAATTCGCGCACGACGACCGCGTCGGCGCCGCCCGGCGACAGCGACAGCAGCACGCGATCGCCGTCCGGATACAGGATCGCCTCCTGCTCGAACACCCACGACTCGCCCTCTTCGACGCCGAGCGCGTCGACGTCGAGCAGCGTTTCCCAGGCCGGCTGGCCGGCCCGCCAGTCGGCCCAGCGCGTGCGGCGCCACAGTCCCTTCGGATGGAGATCGTCCTGCCACAGGTCGTACGCCCAGTCGCGCCAGCGGGTCGGAATCACCGGGCGTTCGCGCGGCAGATACGCTTTCGCGAGACGCGCGGTCAGCGCACGATACGCGTCGTCGTCGCGCAGCGCGGCGTGCGTGCGCGCATTCTGCTCGTCGACCCACGTGCGGGCGCGCTTGCTGTCGAGCGCTTCGAGGAAACGGAACGGGTCGGCCCCGGCGGGCCAGCGGAAGGAATCGGACATGGTGGATCGACGGAATGGCAAGCTGCGTGCAAACCGCGATTATGTCCGATCGCGGCATGCGCGAACCCGCGCATGCCGCGCATCGTGCCCGGTCAGGGCTCCAGATGGAGTTCCTGGATCTTGCGCGTGATCGTGTTGCGACCGATGCCGAGCCGCTCCGCGGCCTCGACCTTGCGGCCGCGCGTGAAGTCGAGCGCCTCGCGGATCACGGCCGCCTCGAAGCGACGCGCGAGCTCGTCCATCACGTCGGCCGAGTTCTCGCGCAACAACCGCGCGACCTCGGTGCGCAGCCCGTGCTCCCACAGCGGGTAGCCGGCCGGCGCGCTGCCGTTCGCCGCGCTCGCGACGGGCGCGGCGGCGGGCGGCGCCGCACCGATCGCGGCAGGCGCCGCCGCGTGGCCGCCGCTGCCGTGTGCGTCCGCGCCGTCGCCCGACGCGACGACCGGCGCCCCGGCCGGCACGAGGTCGGGCGGCAGGTCCTTGATCTCGACCGTCTGCGCGGGCGCCATCACGGTCAGCCAGTTCGCGAGATTCTCGAGCTGCCGTACGTTGCCGGGAAACGGCAGCGACGTGAGATAAGCGAGCGCGTCGTCGGACACGCGCTTCGGCTCGACGCCGAGATCGCGCGCGCTCTTCTGCAGGAAGTGGCGCGTGAGCAGCGCGATGTCCTCGCTGCGTTCGCGCAGCGGCGGCAGGCGCAGCCGGATCACGTTGAGCCGGTGGTAAAGGTCCTCGCGGAACAGCCCCTGCCGCACTCGCGACTCGAGATTCTGGTGCGTCGCGGCGATCACGCGCACGTTCGCGCGCAGCGGGTTGTGCCCGCCGACCCGATAGAACTGCCCGTCCGACAGCACGCGCAACAGGCGCGTCTGCAGGTCGAACGGCATGTCGCCGATTTCGTCGAGGAACAGCGTGCCGTTCTCGGCCTGCTCGAAGCGGCCCTGCCGCGTCGTCTGCGCGCCGGTGAACGCGCCGCGCTCGTGGCCGAACAGTTCGGACTCGAGCAGGTCCTTCGGAATCGCCGCCGTGTTCAGCGCGATGAACGGCCCGTTCGCGCGCGGGCTGTGACGGTGCAGCGCCCGTGCGACGAGCTCCTTGCCGGTGCCCGACTCGCCGGTGATCAGCACGGTCGCGGCCGAATGCGACAGCCGGCCGATCGCACGGAACATGTCCTGCATCGCGGGCGCCTGGCCGAGCATCTCGGGCGCGTCGGCCACGCGCTCGTCCTGCGGCGCGCCGCCGCGCAGGCTTTCTTCCACCGCACGGCGGATCAGCTCGACCGCCTTGTCGACGTCGAACGGCTTCGCGAGGTATTCGAACGCGCCGCCCTGGAACGCCGCGACGGCGCTGTCGAGATCGGAGAACGCCGTCATGATGATGACGGGCAGGCCCGGCAGCCGCTCGTGCATCGCCTGCAGCAACTCGAGGCCCGAGCCGCCCGGCATCCGGATGTCGGACACGAGTACCTGCGGCGTCTCGTGGTCGAGCGCGGCCAGCGCGTCGCGCACGTTCGCGAAGCTCTTCGTCGCGAAGCTGTCCCGGGCGAGCGCCTTTTCAAGCACCCAGCGGATCGATTGGTCGTCGTCTACTATCCAGATCGGCTTCATAGGTCGGTCAGATATGGGGAAATCCGGTGAATCGCACTGTCGCCGCTCAATGGTCGAGCGGCAGCAGAATCTGAAATTCGGTACGTCCGGGCCGGCTTTCGACCTCGATCATCCCGTCGTGCTGCTGCACGAACGTCTGCGCGAGCGTGAGGCCGAGGCCGCTGCCGTCGTCGCGTCCGGACACGAGCGGGTAGAAGATCCGGTCGCGGATCTCTTCCGGAATGCCGGGCCCGTTGTCGATCACGTGCAAGTCCAGTGCCAGCCGGTACAGGCGCTTGGCGATCGTCACCTTGCGCGCGATGCGCGTGCGCAGCTCGATCTTCGCGTCGCCCTGCGCAATCCGTTCGCGCAGCGCCTGCGCGGCGTTGCGCACGATGTTCAGCAGCGCCTGGATCAACTGCTCCTTGTCGCCGCGCAGGTCCGGCACGCTCACGTCGTAATCGCGCTCGATCGTGAGCCCGCGCGGGAATTCCGCGAGCATCACCGCGCGTACGCGTTCGCACACTTCATGAATGTTCACGTCGCCGACGATATGCGGATGCCGGTGCGGCTCCAGCAACCGGTCGACGAGCGTCTGCAGGCGGTCGGACTCCTTGATGATCACCTGCGTGTATTCGCGCAACTCGCCGCGCTCGCGCTCGCCCAGTTCGAATTCGAGCAGCTGGGCTGCGCCGCGAATGCCGCCGAGCGGGTTCTTGATCTCGTGCGCGAGGTTGCGGATCAGTTGCTTGTTGACCGCGGTCAGGTCGTGGATGCGCTCTTCCCGATCGGTGCGCGACTGCCGTTCGTTCTCGAACAGCTCGACGAGCACGAAATCGGGCGCGGTCTCGAGGAAGCCGACGATCGCGTGCACGTGCAGCGGCTCCCGGCCGGGCCGGTCGAGCACGGTATCGAGGTGCGTCGCGTGAAAGCGTTCCTGGCCGATCGCGGTGATCGTCGATGCCAGCTCGTTCGCGTTCGGGAAAATTTCGCCCCACGGCCGCTGCGCGAGTTGCCGCCGCGAGATGTCGAGCATCGCCTCCGCGGACGGGTTCGCGAACGCGATCCGCAGCGTCTTGCGGTCGAGCACGATCACGACCGTCGGCAGCGCTTCGAGCCCCGCCAGCAGACCCGAGCGCGAGAGCCGCTCGTCGTCCGTCAGTCGTTCGGGCTGCCCCGTTTTCGCCTTGATCAGATTCTTCAGAACCATCTGCGTGCTTGTCGCGCCTCACCGGGCAGTAAATGAAAATCGTCGGAACAAAAAAGGGACGGCCGGACGCCGTCCCCTTTCAGACTCCGCCGCTCCCGCCGCACACCGCGCGACGGGAACGAACCGGCATGACGGCGCCGAATCGAAGCGCCATCGCCGATTAGAGCGAGTAGTACATCTCGAACTCGATCGGGTGCGTCGTCATGCGGAACTTCGCCAGCTCCTGCTCCTTCAGCCCGAGGTACGCGTCGATCATGCCGTCCGTGAACACGCCGCCGCGCGTCAGGAACTCGCGATCCTTGTCGAGCGCCTCGAGTGCCTGGTCGAGACCCGCGCACACGGTCGGGATCTTTGCATCCTCTTCCGGCGGCAGGTCGTACAGGTTCTTGTCCGCTGCTTCGCCCGGATGGATCTTGTTCTGGATCCCGTCGAGGCCGGCCATCATCAGCGCCGAGAACAACAGGTACGGGTTCGCCATCGGGTCCGGGAAGCGCGTTTCGATACGGCGGCCCTTCGGGTTCGACACGTGCGGAATGCGGATCGATGCCGACCGGTTGCGTGCCGAGTACGCGAGCTTGACCGGTGCTTCGAAGTGCGGGACCAGACGCTTGTACGAGTTCGTCGTCGGGTTCGTGATCGCGTTCAGCGCGCGAGCGTGCTTGATGATGCCGCCGATGTAGAACAGCGCCAGTTCCGACAGGCCGGCATAGCCGTTGCCCGCGAACAGGTTCTGGCCGTCCTTCCAGATCGACTGGTGAACGTGCATGCCCGAACCGTTGTCGCCGACGACCGGCTTCGGCATGAACGTCGCCGTCTTGCCGTACGAATGCGCGACGTTATGGATGATGTACTTCGACCATTGCGTCCAGTCCGCGCGCTGCACGAGCGTCGAGAACTTCGTGCCGATTTCGTTCTGGCCCTGGCCCGCCACTTCGTGGTGGTGCACTTCGACCGGGATGCCGAGCTGTTCGAGCAGCAGGCACATTTCCGAGCGCATGTCCTGGAACGTGTCGACCGGCGCGACCGGGAAGTAGCCGCCCTTCGTGCCCGGACGGTGGCCCGTGTTGCCGCCTTCGAATTCCTTGCCTGCCGACCACGGCGCTTCTTCCGAGTTGATCTTCACGAAGCAGCCCGACATGTCCGTGTTCCACTGGACCGAGTCGAAAATGAAGAATTCCGGCTCCGGACCGAAGTAGGCCGTGTCGCCGATGCCCGTGCTCTTCAGGTAAGCTTCCGCGCGCTTCGCGAGCGAACGCGGGTCGCGCTCGTAGCCCTTGCCGTCGGCCGGCTCGACCACGTCGCAGGTCAGCACCAGCGTCGATTCTTCATAGAACGGGTCGATGAACGCAGCGCTCGGATCCGGCATGAGCAGCATGTCCGACGCCTCGATGCCCTTCCAGCCCGCGATCGACGAACCGTCGAATGCATGACCGCTTTCGAACTTGTCTTCGTCAAACGCCGAAACCGGCACCGACACGTGCTGTTCCTTGCCGCGCGTATCCGTGAAGCGGAAATCGACGAACTTGACGTCCTCGTCCTTCACGAGCTGCATGACGTCGGCGACGGTTTTACTCATAACCTCTTCTCCTGATTGAACAATTCCGGCGGACTGGGAACCGCCTCGTTTATCGAGCTGACCGGGGTCTTGCTTTGGCGCAGCGCGCCCCGATTCGACCGAATTCTATATAGCAGCTTCCGTGCCAACCATCGCAAAACCGACGCGTATCGCGCCGGCCCGCGCCGCAGCGGGGCTCGCCTGCGCGATTGCAGGGCCCGGGGCCGCACCGCCGCCGACAGGCTTGCACCTCCATGGTGCAATCCTCGGGATGCGGCGGCGCGGCCGAGTTATTCTGGTGCATGCGCGCCATTCTGCACTCTTTTGGTGAATCCGTGGTCCGTGCATGCGGCGCAGGTCGCGCGGACGTCCGTACCGCCCCGCCGCGCTAGAATGATCGTTTGACCGATACGGAGACTCCTTGCCATGAGTACGCTGGACCAGCTTTACGCGAAGGCCGACGAACGCCGCGCCCAAGGCGCGCTCGACTACGCCGGCGCGCTGCTGCCGGTCGAGGCATTCGAACTGCTGCAGCTCGACCCGTCCGCGCGCCTCGTCGACGTGCGCACGCGCGCCGAGCTCGACTGGATCGGCCGCCCGCTCGTCGGCGACGGCCAATACCTGCACATCGAATGGACGCGCTACCCGGGCGGCGTGCCGAACGCCGAATTCGTCAACGAACTGAAGGCGGCCCTGCCGGCCGATACGCCGATCCTGTTCCTGTGCCGCAGCGCCGCGCGCTCGAAGCTCGCCGCGGTCGCGTCCGCGCAGGCCGGCTACACGAAGGCGTTCGACCTGCTCGAAGGCTTCGAGGGCGCGAAGGACGCCGAAGGCCACCGCAAGACCGTCGACGGCTGGTGCTTCCGCAAACTGCCGTGGATCGGCGCATGACGGCGCGCCGAGGCCGCCGGTTGCGACAGCCTCATCGTCGAGCCGGGCGATGACATGCCGATGACGGGCCGCGTTGCGCGGCCCGTTGCTTTTGGTACGGCAGTGGCAGGCCGCTCAGGCGCGCGGCGCCTCGGGCTCGACGACGTCGCCGCCGAGCAGGTGTACGCCTTCGCGCAGCTTCACGAACGCGGCCGCGACCGCTTCCGGTTCGCCCTTCACGCCGAGATCGATGTGACGGCGCGCGTAGATGCCGCCGCGCTCCGCATCGCCGACGCTCGGCAGGCTGAACACGCGCACGCCCGGGAAATCGCGCTCGATCCTCTCCATCAGCGGCGTGAGCGTCGATTCCGGCAGTTCGAACACGTACAGCGAGCGCTCGGCATGCGGCGTCGCGTGATGCAGATGCGCGTACTGCGTATCGAGCACCCATTCGATCATCGGCCACGCCATCACCGGAAAGCCCGGCACGAAATGGAGATGGCCGACCGAGAAGCCGGGAATCCGGTTATAGCCGTTCGGGATGATCGTCGCCCCGGCCGGGAACACGCCCATGTTGAAACGGTGCTGGTTTTCCGGCGATTCGAAATCGACCGGCGCGGCCGGATCGGCGTGCATCTCGCGGATCCGCTCCGTAATCAGCGCCTTCGCTTCCGGATGCAGCTCGAGCGGCACGCCGAGCGCGGCCGCCGCGCATTGGCGCGTGTGGTCGTCCGGCGTCGCGCCGATCCCGCCCGTCGAGAACACGATGTCGCCCGACGCGATCGCGCGCGCGAGCGTCGCCGTGATGCGCGCCGGATCGTCGCCGACGTATTCGGCCCAGTCGAGCGCGAGACCGCGCGCGCCGAGCAGCTCGATGACCTTCGCCAGATGCTTGTCCTGCCGGCGGCCCGACAGGATTTCGTCGCCGATGATGATGATGCCGATGCTCATGCCTGCCCCATGTCGATTGCGGTGGCGCGCGCACTCGCGCGCAGGTCTTCGAGCGCGCGCAGGCAGTAGTGCCCGAACCACAGCGCCGAGAAGACGAGGATGAAAGCGTAAACCCAGATCATGGCGGCCGCGACGAACGGGAACAGCACCATCATCCAGACCGACGACACCCACACGAAGGTCGGCACGGTGCCGAGCAGCCCGGTCGCGACGCCGATGCCGATCAGCGGCCAGCGGTGCCGGCGCACGAGCGCGCGGCGCTCGTCGCGGCTCGCGTGCAGCGCGAGCGCATCGTAGGTCATCACGCGATACGTGAGCCAGCCCCAGATCAGCGGCGGCAGCAGCGCGAAGAACGGCGGAATCAGCCACAGCGGGATCGTGACGACGAGCAGCACGACGCCGACGAGCGCCGCGCCGAGCGAATTGAACACGCTGCCGAAGAAGGTGCCGCCCCGCTTCGGCTCGAGCGCCGCGAACTGCCGGTTCGACAGGTGCTTGATCACGACCGGCATCGAGATCGTCGCGATCAGCAGCAGCACGGTCAGCACGATCAGCGGAATGGCGAGCGACACGACCACGAACGGCGCGACGACCGCATGCAACTGCGACATGCCGATCGCATCGAACGCGCGATACAGCGCGGCCGTCAGCACGAAGCCGTCGAGCGCGCCGCGCGCGAGGTCCAGCAATGTCTGCCACGAGAACCACAGCACGGCGCCCCACAGCAGCGCCGACACGACGAACGGCATCAGGGTGAGCCACAGCATGCGCGGGTGCAGCGCGCTGGCGAGCGCCCGGACGAAGGAACGCAGCAAATCGTTCATGCGAGCCTGGGGAGTCTGGATTGACGGAGAAAAACGGGGAAAGGATAAACCACACGGCCCGCATGCGCCAAAGCGCATGCGGGCCGCGTGCAAGCGTCGTTCAACGGAGAGCGGACGGGGCGGGATCAGGCCGACGCCGCGCCGCGCTTCGCGGGGAACAGGCGCCGGAAGATCCGCACGAACGCGAGGCCGTGCTGCGACCAGAAGCCGTCGCCATAGGATACGCCCTCGACCTGCTCGCGGATGCCGGTCGGCTCGACCGTGCGGTTCCACGACGCGGTGCCGAACATCATGTCCCACCACGGAAACAGCACGCCGAAGTTGCAGCCGTACTTGGTGCCTTCGTGGCCGTAACCGACCGCATGGTGCCGGCGGTGGAAGATCGGGCTGACGAGCAGACGCTCGCCGATGCGGCCGTACGACAGCCGCGCATTCGTATGCTGGATGCTCTGCAGGAAGTTGGTGACCGCGGTCAGCACGACGAACTGCGACGGCGTCACGCCGATCACGAGCGCGATCGCCGCGAAGAAGCACGACTGGAGCACGTCGTCGAGCAGGTGGTTGCGGTCGTCGCACCACAGCGACATCTGCCGCTGGCTGTGATGGACCGCGTGCAGCTCCCACCAGATGCCGAACTTGTGCTGCCAGCGGTGATACCAGTAGCCGGCGAAGTCGAGCACGACGAGGTAGATCGCGAACGCGACGATCGGCTGCGAGGTCACGCCCGGCCACAGATAGTCGAGGTTGAAGTTCGCGACGCCATGCAGGCGCAGCCACGCCTGGAAGCCGTCGAACACCGGCTGCAGCGCGAAGAAGAAGAACAGCGTGTAGATGCCGAGCTTCGAGATCGCCGTGTAGATCACGTCGACCCGCACCGCGCGGCGGTTCTTCCAGCGCTCGACCGGCAGCAGCGCCTCGAGCGGGCGCAGCAGCGCGAACATCAGCACCATCTGCAGCGCGCCGATGATCACCCAGTACAGCGCGTCGTAGGTGTCCTCGTCATAGTCCATCAGGTTGAACTTGAAGAGGAGCGGCTGCACGACATCGACGTACAGCCAGGTCTGGATGTCCGACACGAACGCATCGATCAGGTGCAGCATCGTTCGCCTCCGCCCGTCACGCGCCGTTCGCCGCCTTCCACGGCGCGCGGTCGTAGAAGTAGATGCCGTGCGGCGAGCGGCCGACGGCAATCGTCTGCACCAGCTTGCGCGAGGCCAGATCGATGATCCCGACCTTCTTCGCGAACCGGAACGTCACCCACAGCGTCTTCTTGTCGGCGGACAGCTCCATGTCGTCGGGGCCCGGCAGCAGGCCGGTGATGTCGCCGACGTTGGCGAGCGTGTTCTCGTCGATGATGCTGATCGTGTTCGCGACGCGGTTCGTCACCGCGACGTGCGTGCCGTCGGCGAGCGAGCGGAAATTGTGCGCGCCCTTGCCCGTGTAGATCTGCTTGACGACCTTCTGGTTGCGCCAGTCGACGACCGCGACGTAATCCGCGCCGGTCATCCCGACCAGCAGGAATTTGTCGTCCGGCGTGAGCCACAGGCCGGCCGGCACCTTGCCGACCTTCATCTTCCATTTGACCGTCTGCGTCGGCAGGTCGATCGCCGCGATCTCGCCGGACACCTGCAGCGACACGAGCAGCGTCTTGCTGTCCTTCGTGAACGCGAGGTGGCTCGGCATCACCGCGAGCGGCACGCGCTTCACGAGGCGCAGGTCGCGGCCGTCGTAGCCGTAGATGTCGACGCGGTCGAGCCGCAGGCCGGCCGCCGCGAACCATTTGCGGTCGGGCGAGAAGCCGAGCTGGTAAGGATCGTCGATCCCTTCGACGGTGCGCTGCAGCTTGCCCGTCTTCGGATCGAGGAACATCAGGCTGTTCGAGACCGAATTCGCGACGATCAGCGACGCGTTGTCGGGCGTCGCCATCAAATGGTGCGGTTCCTTGCCGGTCGGCATCGTGGAAACGACTTCGCGGGTCTGCTGGTCGATCAGGGAAAGCGTCGCTTCGGCCGAATTGAGGACGATCACGTTATTCGCGTGCGCGGCGGGCGCCAGCACGGCGGCGGCCAGCGCTAGCGTGCGGCCGAAGGAAAGGAAAGTGCGCATGAAGACTCACGTCGTGGAACAGCTGTCATTGTAGAACGTTCGGCGGGCCCCTCCGGTTGACCCATGCCGGTATTGCGCCACTTCGACGCACGCCCGGCCTGCCGCACGCGCCGCCGCGGCAGGCGCCGCGGTGCCGGCCCGGGCGGCGGTCGGTGCGGGCCGGCACACCGATGTTGCGCTAGCGCTGCATCGACTCCCAGACCTTGTGCAGACGCTTGACAGAGACCGGCATCGGCGTGCGCAGTTCCTGCGCGAACAGCGAAATCCGCAATTCCTCGAGCAGCCAGCGGAATTCCGCGAGCCGCGCATCGGCGACGCCGCCGCGCTGCGACACCGCACGCTGGTACTGCTGGGCGAGCGGCAGCAGCTCGGCCGACTGCTTCGCGTCGCGCGCCGGGTCGGCCTTCAGCTTGTCGATCCGCAGCGCGATGCCCTTCAGGTAGCGCGGGAAATGCGCAAGCTGCGCGTAAGGCGTGTCGATCACGAAGCGCTTGCCGACCAGCGCGGCCAATTGCTGCTGCAGGTCCGCATGGGCCTGCGCGAACGGCTTCGCCTGCGCGAGCTTCTTCACGAGGCCCGCGTATTCGGCCAGGATCTGCCCGACGAGCCGCGCGATTTCCTGCGCGAGCAGGTTCAGGCGGCTGCGGCCCTCGTCGCGGCGCGCGTGGAAGCTCGCGTCGTCGTCGGGCAGCGGGTCCTGCAGGCATGCGCGATCGAGCGCCGTGTCGATCAGCTGGTCGCGCAACTCGTCCTGCGTGCCGAGCGACATGTACTGCATCGCCATCTCGCGCAGCCCCGGCAGGTTCTTTTCCAGGAACTTGATCGGCTCCTTCAACTGCAGCGCGAAGAGGCGCCGCAGCCCGGCCCGGTGGATGCGCGCGGCCTCCTCCGGCGAATCGAACACCTCGACGTCGCAATGGGTGCCGCGATCGACGAGGGCCGGATAGCCGTACAGCGTCTGGCCGCGCCGGCGGATTTCCAGCAGCTCGGGCAGCTTGCCGAAATTCCACGTCGTCAGGTTCTCGTACAGCGCCGTCGCGCCGGTTTCCGCCGCGGCGGCCGTCTGCGGCGCCGCGCCCTTGCCGGCCTTCGCGCCGCGGGCAGGCGCCCCGGCCGCGACACTCGACGCGGGCGCATGGCCGGGCGCCTGACCGGCCTCGGCGTCGCCGCCGCTCGCGAGCGTCGACGCCGCCGCGATCTTCTGGAACTGCTGCTGCGCCTGCGCGCCCAGCTCCTGGCGAAGCTGCGCGAGATTGCGCCCCATCGCGAGCTGGCGGCCGTGCTCGTCGATCACCTTGAAATTCATGAACAGGTGCGCGGGCAGCGTCTCGAGCTTGAAGTCGGCCGTTTTCATCGCGACCTGCGTCTCGCCGCGCACGTCGGCGATCAGCGCCTCGACGAGCCCGCCCGCACCGAAGCGCTCGCGGCCCATCCGCTCGACGAAGCCGGCCGCGTACTCGGGCAGCGGCACGCAGTGCCGGCGCAGCTTCTGCGGCAGCGACTTCAGCAGCAACTGCACCTTTTCCTTCAGCATGCCCGGCACGAGCCACTCGCAGCGGCGCGCGTCGACCTGGTTCAGCGCGAACAGCGGCACCGCGAGCGTCACGCCGTCGCGCGGCGTGCCGGGCTCGAAGTGGTACGTGAGCGCCATCTCGACGCCGGCCATCGTCGCGCGCTTCGGGAACAGGTCGGTCGTCACGCCCGCCGCCTCGTGGCGCATCAGGTCGTCGCGCGACAGATACAGCAGCCGCTGCTTGTCCTCCGCCTGGCCGCCCTGCTTCACCTCGTCGCGATACCAGCGCTCGAACGCGGCGCCCGTGTGGATGCCTTCCGGAATCGCGTGGTCGTAGTACGCGTAGATCAGCTCGTCGTCGACCAGCACGTCCTGCCGGCGCGACTTGTGCTCGAGCTGCTCGATGTCGGCGAGCAGCTTGCGGTTGTGCGCGAAGAACGGCAGTTTCGTGTCGAACTCGCCTTCGACCAGCGCGCCGCGGATGAACAGCTCGCGGGCGCGCGCCGGGTCCTGCTTGCCGAACGCGACGCGCCGCCGGTGATAGATCGGCAGCCCGTACAGCGTCGCGCGCTCGAACGCGCTGACCTGCGCGGGACGCTTCTCCCAGTGAGGTTCCGACAGCGATTTCTTCAGCAGGTGCGCGCCGATCTTCTCGACCCACTCGGGCTCGATCTTCGCGAGGCAGCGCGCGTACAGCCGGCTCGTCTCGACGAGTTCGGCCGCCATCACCCAGCGGCCGGCCTTCTTCGCGAGCGCGGAGCCCGGCCACAGGTAGAACTTGATGCCGCGCGCGCCGAGGTAATGCGGATCGTCGTCCGCCTTCATGCCGAGGTTGCCGAGCAGGCCCGTCAACAGGGCCAGATGGATCTGCTCGTAGGTGGCCTCGACTTCGTTGAGCCGCCAGCCGTGCTCGCGCACGACCGTCAGCAACTGCGAATGAACGTCGCGCCATTCGCGCAGCCGCAGGTGCGACAGGAAGTTCTGCCGGCACGCGTCGACGAGCTGGCGATTCGACTTCTTGTGCGCGACGGCTTCCTCGAACCACGCCCAGATCTTCAGCCACTGCAGGAATTCGGAGCGTTCGTCGGCGAAGCGGCGGTGCGCCTGGTCGGCCTGCTCCTGCGCTTCGATCGGGCGATCGCGCGGGTCCTGCACGGACAGCGCGCTCGCGATGATCAGCACCTCGCGCAGCGACTGCTGGTCGCGCGCGGCGAGAATCATCCGGCCGACGCGCGGATCGAGCGGCAGCCGCGCGAGCTCGCGGCCGAGCGGCGTCAGCGCGTTGTCGTCGTCGACCGCGCCGAGCTCGTTGAGCAACTGGTAACCGTCCGCGATCGCGCGGCCGGGCGGCGGTTCGAGGAACGGGAACGATTCGATCGCCGTCAGGTGCAGCGACTTCATCCGCAGGATCACCGACGCGAGCGACGAGCGCAGGATTTCCGGGTCGGTGAAGCGCGCACGCGCCTGGTAGTCGCTTTCCTCGTACAAACGGATGCACACGCCGTCGGCCACGCGGCCGCAGCGGCCCGCGCGCTGGTTCGCGGCCGCCTGCGAGATCGACTCGACCTGCAGTTGCTCGACCTTGTTCCGGTACGAATAGCGCTTCACGCGCGCGAGGCCGGTGTCGACCACGTAGCGGATGCCCGGCACCGTCAGCGAGGTTTCGGCCACGTTGGTCGCGAGCACGATCCGGCGCGCGTTCGACGCCTTGAACACCTTGTCCTGGTCGGCCGCCGAGAGCCGCGCGAACAGCGGCAGGATCTCGGTATGCGGCGGATGGTGCTTGCGCAGCGCCTCGGCCGCCTCGCGGATCTCGCGCTCGCCGGGCAGGAACACCAGCACGTCGCCGGGGCCTTCGCGGCACAGCTCGTCGACCGCGTCGACGATCGCGTCCATCAGGTCGCGCTCGGCTTCGCGCGCGGTCTTCACGCGATCGCGGCCGCCCGTGCCCTCGGCGTGCTTCACCGCCGGGCGATCCTCGGCCACCGGGCGGTAGCGCATCTCGACCGGATACAGCCGCCCGCTCACCTCGATCACGGGCGCCGGGCGTGCGTCGGTGCCGAAATGGCGCGCGAAGCGATCGGCGTCGATCGTCGCGGACGTGACGATCAGCTTCAGGTCCGGCCGCCTCGGCAGGATTTCCTTCAGATAGCCGAGCAGGAAGTCGATGTTCAGGCTGCGCTCGTGCGCCTCGTCGATGATCAGCGTGTCGTACGCCTTCAGCAACGGGTCGGTCTGCGTCTCGGCGAGCAGGATGCCGTCGGTCATCAGCTTGACGGACGCGCCCGGCGCGAGATTGTCGGTGAAGCGCACCTTGTAGCCGACCACCTCGCCGAACGGCGTGCCGAGTTCCTCGGCGATCCGGCGGCCGGTCGACGATGCGGCGAGGCGCCGCGGCTGCGTATGGCCGATCAGGCCCGTGCCGCCGGCGCCGAGGCCGCGGCCGAGATCGAGACAGATCTTCGGCAACTGCGTGGTCTTGCCCGAGCCGGTTTCGCCGCAGACGATGACGACCTGATGACCGGCGATCGCACGCGCGATTTCGTCGCGCTTGCCCGACACGGGCAGGCTTTCCGGATACGTGATCGGCGGAACGGGATTCGGCGGGACGGCGGCGCGCGGCGCACGCTCGCGACGCGGGGCCCGCTCGCCCGCTGGCTGCGGCGCGCTCTTCGCGGCCGGCTGGCGCGCGGCGCCGCGCCGTTCGTCATTGCGCGGCCCGCGCGGCGCGGGTGCCGGCGTGCCCGCCGGCTTGTCCTGCTGCTGGCGCGGCGGCTGACCCGGCTGCTCGCGCGCATCGGCCGCACCATCCGGGTGCTTCGCCGACGGCGTATTGGCCCGCGTCGGCGCGGGACTTTTAGAAACATTCGACATGGGGGCGCATTATAATCCCGGCCATGAATTCCCAAACCGACCTCCCTCCCGCCCAGACCGGCGCCGCGACGCCGCCGGCCGCCGACGATTCGGCCGCCAGCCACGCGCAGTTCGTCGACTGGATGCGCTCCGTCGCGCCCTATATCCACAAGTTCCGCAACAGCACGTTCGTCGTGGGGTTCGGCGGCGAGGTGGTGCAGCAGGGGCTGCTGAATGCGCTCGTGTCCGACATCGCGCTCTTGCAGGCGATGGGCATCCAGATCGTGCTGGTGCACGGCTCGCGCCCGCAGGTCGAGGAGCAGCTGAGCCTGCACGGTGTCGAATCCGAGTTTTCGCACGGCCTGCGCATCACCGATGCGCGCGCGCTCGAATCCGCGAAGGAAGCGGCCGGCGAAGTGCGTCTCGACATCGAGGCCGCGATCAGCCAGGGTCTGCCGAACTCGCCGATGGCGCACGCGCACATCAGCGTCGTGTCGGGCAACTTCGTGACCGCGCGGCCGGTGGGGATTCTCGACGGGGTCGATTTCGCGCACACGGGCATCGTGCGCAAGATCGACGCCGAATCGATCCGTCATTCGCTCGCGAGCCGCAAGCTCGTGCTGCTGTCGCCGCTCGGGTTCTCGCCGACCGGCGAGGCGTTCAACCTGTCGATGGAGGACGTCGCGTCGGCGGCCGCGATCGCGCTGCGCGCCGACAAGATCATCTTCCTGACCGAAGGGCCCGGCATCGTCGACGACGAAGGCGAGCTGGTGCGCGAAATGTCGCTCGACGCGGCCGCCGAACTGCTCGATTCCGGCAACATCCAGGGCGACGACGCGTTCTTCCTCAAGCATTCGATCCGCGCATGCCGCGGCGGCGTGACCCGCGCCCACCTGATCCCGCAATCGCTCGACGGCAGCATGCTGCTCGAACTGTTCCTGCACGACGGCGTCGGCACGATGATCTCGTACGAGAACCTCGAAAGCCTGCGCGAGGCGACTCCGGACGACGTCGGCGGCATCCTGTCGCTGATCGAGCCGCTCGAGTCGGACGGCACGCTGGTGCGGCGCGGCCGCCACCAGATCGAACGCGACATCGACCACTTCTCGGTGATCGAGCACGATGGCGTGCTGTTCGGCTGCGCGGCGCTGTACCCGTACCAGCAGGAAAAGATCGGCGAAATGGCGTGCCTGACGGTCGCACCCGAAGCGCAGGGCTCGGGCGACGGCGAACGCCTGCTCAAGCGCATCGAGCAGCGCGCCCGCGCGCGCGGCCTCACGCACATCTTCGTGCTCACGACGCGCACCGAGCACTGGTTCCTCAAGCGCGGCTTCGTCAAGGTCAGCGTCGACGACCTGCCGGAAGACCGTCGCAAACTCTATAACTGGCAGCGCAAGTCGCTCGTGCTGATGAAGCAGCTCTGAGCACCGGCACGACTGCCCTTCCCCCCAGACACCGATTACAGGAGAAGTACACGATGGCTCGAATGATCCAATGCGCGAAGCTCGGCAAGGAAGCCGAAGGCCTCGATTTCCCGCCGCTGCCGGGCGAACTCGGCAAGCGCATTTACGAGAGCGTCTCGAAGGAAGCGTGGCAAGGCTGGCTCAAGCAGCAAACGATGCTGATCAACGAAAACCGCCTGAACATGGCCGACCCGCGCGCGCGCCAGTACCTGATGAAGCAGACGGAGAAGTACTTCTTCGGCGAGGGCGCGGACCAGGCGTCCGGCTACGTGCCGCCGACGGAAGGCTGAGCGCCGCGAATCGCGCAGGCGGCGCGCTAGCGTCGTCGCGAATAGCGCAAACGGCACCGTGCGATCGCACGGTGCCGTTTGCTTTTGGGGCAGCCCAATCGACGCAACCCCGCCGACGCGCGCTCGACGGCGCCCGGGCGAGCCGGCGTGCCCGCGTCATCCCGCCGGTTTCAACGTGCTGCGATCGTCCGGCGGCGCGCCCGCGCCGGCCGGCTGATCCGCGCCCGCGCCTTCCGTGCCCCATTCCGCCGCATCGCTGCGTTCGGCCGTCGACAGCTCGTCCGCGCGGTAGCCGGTGCGATTGAGCAGCGCGAGCATGCACGCAAGCGACACGAGCGCGTACAGCCCCGACGCGATCGCGACGCCGACGATGCTGCCGGTCGCGTTCAGGATCGCCTGCGCGAGCACCGGCGTGCCGCCGCCGACGACCAGCGCGCTCAACTGATACGCGAGCGACAGGCCCGTATAGCGGATGTTGGCCGGGAACACGCGCGCGAGCACGCCGCCGACCGCGCCGTAGAACATCGCCGACGGAATCGTCGAAATGCACATGCCCGCGACGGCGACCCAGTACGAACGCGTCGCGAGCGCATGGAACATCATCGGCATCAGCACGATTTCCGGAATCAGGATCCAGCACATCGCGCGCCGCATGTCGACCTTCGACACGAACCACGCGCCGACCGGCTGCATCAGAAATTGCACGACGAGCGAGATCGACAGGATGCCGAGAAACGTGCCCTGCGCGTAACCGAGCGTCTTCGTCGCCCACGACAGCGCGAACGTGCTGCGGAAATACGTGACGTTGATCACCGGCAGCGTGCCGGCCGCGAGCAGCACGACGACCCAGTGGTCGCGCACGACGTCGCGCAGCGGCAGCTTCACCGTGCGCTTGCGCGCGAGCACGCGCTGCATGTCGACCGACTCCTCGAGCCTCAGCCGGATCACCATGCCGATGATCACGAGCACGGCCGACAGCAGGAACGGAATGCGCCAGCCCCACATCAGGAACGACGGCGTCGGCAGCGCGCTCAGCGCGAAGAACGCGGCCGTGGCCAGCAGGTTGCCGGTGGGCGAGCCCTGCTGTGCGAACGCCGCATACAGGATGCTGCGATGCTTCGGCGCATTCTCGCTCGCGATCAGCACCGCGCCGCCCCACTCGCCGCCGACCGCGATGCCCTGCAGCACGCGCAGCACGACGAGGCCCGCCGGCGCCCATACGCCGATCGACGCATAGCCGGGCAGCAGGCCGATGCCGGTCGTCGCGAGCCCCATCATCACCAGCGTGATCACCAGCGCGGTCTTGCGGCCGACGCGATCGCCGAGATGGCCGAACACGATCCCGCCGAGCGGCCGCGCGGCGAAGCCGGCCCAGAACGTGACGAACGCGAGCAGCGTCGCGACGCCGGGATCCATCGTGCTCGAAAAGAACACCTTGCCGAACACGAGCGCCGCGGCGGTGCCGTAGATGTAGAAGTCGTACCACTCGATCGTGGTGCCGACGAACGCCGCGAGGGCGGCGCGGCCTGGCCGCGGCTGCGCGGCGGGCGGGGATGGCGGACGGCTCATCGTTGTCTCCATGTTGGTGATCCGGGGTGCGACTGTCGCGCGCCTTGTCGGATGGCCGGCCTTCGCCGGCTGGTCGGAATGCTCTACGTTGCGTTGCTCGATGTCGACGTTGCGATCGGTCGGGTCGGGACGACGTTCGTCTGCGGGCGCGCCCGTCGGTCCGTCACGTCCCGTCGGGCGCGACACGCAGCACGCCGGCATCGAGCAGTTGCTGCTGAAGCGCGCGATCGACGCCGAGCCGATCGAGCACCGCACGTGTGTCGCGACCGAGCGCGGGCGGCGCCGACCGGTAGGTGGCCGGTGTGCGCGACAGCTTCACCGGCGACGCGGTGCCGCGATACGCACCGATCTCGACGAACAGGTTGCGGTGCAGCGCATGCGGATCGTGCGCGACGTCGGCCACCGTGCGCACCGGCCCGCACGGCACGCCGGCCGCCATCAGCTCGCGCGCGAGCGGCTCGCACGCGTGCGCGGCAAGCCGCACTTCCAGCTCGACCTTCAACTGCGGCCGGTGCGCGCAGCGGCTGCGGTTGTCGACGAAGCGCGGATCGCCGGCGAGCGCCGGCGCACCGAGATGCGCGACGAGCCGCGCGAACTGCCGGTCGTTGCCGACGGCGAGGAAGATCGGCACGGTGGCCGTGCGGTAGCTGTCGTACGGCGCGATGTTCGGATGCGCATTGCCGCTGCGCTCCGGCACGCGGCCCGAACCGAAGAAGTTCGGCAGGTGCGGATGCAGCAGCGACACGCCGCAGTCGTACAGCGCCACGTCGATCGACTGCCCGCGCCCGCTCTTCTCGCGCTCCGCGAGCGCCAGCAGGATGCCGGCGAGCGCGTTGAGCCCCGTGACCATGTCGACGATCGGCAAACCGATGCGCGTCGCGCCGCCGTCGCGTTCGCCGTTCACGCTCATCAGCCCGGCCATCGCCTGGATCACCGCGTCGTAGCCCGGCAGGCCGCCGAGCGGGCCGTCGTCGCCGAAGCCCGTCACCGCGCAGTGGATCAGGCGCGGGAAGCGCGGTTGCAGGTCGCGTGCGTAGTCCATGCCCCAGCGCGCGAGCGTGCCCGGCTTGAAATTCTCGACGAGCACGTCGGCCTCTTCGAGCAGGCGCCACAGGATCGCCCGCCCTTCGTCGTGCGACAGGTCGAGCGCGAGCCCTTCCTTGTTGCGGTTCACGCCCATGAAATACCAGGCCGTGTCGCCGAGGAACGGCGGCCCCCAGCCGCGCGTCTCGTCGCCGGCGGGCGGCTCGATCTTGATCACCGTCGCGCCGTGATCGGCGAGCGCCTGCGTGCAGTACGGGCCGCCGAGCACCCGGCTCAGGTCGACGACCTTCAGGCCGTCCAGTGCGCCACGCGTCGTGCTCATCGCTCGACCTCCGGCAGCAGGTCGAGCGCCGTGTCGAGCGCGACCGGCAGGCCGCGCAACAGCGCGTCGGACGCGGCCGATTGGTCGTCGCGCGGTGCCGGCGCGAGCGGATCGACCGGCAGCAGCTTGTGTCGCACGATCAGGTGCGCCAGCGCGAGACGCCTGAAATCCGGCGCGAGCCGGGCGCCCTCGCAGGCCATCAGCACGGCCGCGCTCGCGTAATACAGCGCGGACGCGGCCTGCCGCACGCGCGCGTCGTCGCCGTCCCCCGCGACCCGCGCGAGCGCATCGCACGCCCGCGCGAGAATGCGCCGCAGTGCCGTGCGGCTCGCGTCGGGTAGCGGCGCCGCGCCCAGACGATCGCCGAGGAACGTGCGCAGTGCGTCGAGCGCATGCTCGCGCTGCGCGGCGCGCGCGACGTCGAGCGCGACGATGTTGCTCGTGCCTTCCCAGATCGAACCGAGGTGCGCGTCGCGCACGAGCCGCGCATCGCTCCACTCCTCGATATAGCCGGTGCCGCCGCGCACTTCCATCGCATCGCCCGTCACGCGGCGCGCATCGCGGCACGCGCGGAACTTGATCAGCGGCGTCAGGATCCGCACGCAGCGCGCAGCCTGTTCGTCGCCCGCATCGGCCTGCGGCAGCAACAGCGCGATCTGCATGAACATCGTGCGCGCGGCCTCGGCCGGCAGCAGCACCTTCATCAGCTGGCGCCGCATCAGCGGCATCTCGATCAGCTTGCGGCCGAACGCGTCGCGATGCGCGGCGACGTGCAACGCTTCGTTCAGCGCGCGCCGCATCAACCCGGCCGCGCGCACGCCGTTCGACAGCCGCGACATGTTGATCATGTCGGCCATCTGGTGAAAGCCGCGGCCGATCTCGCCGATCAGGTACGCCTGCGCACCTTCGAGCGCGATCTCGCCGCTCGCCATCGAACGGCTGCCGAGCTTGTCCTTCAGGCGCACGATCCGGTAGCGGTTGCGCGTGCCGTCCGGCAGCGTCTTCGGCAGCAGGAACAGCGCAAGGCCCTTGATGCCGTCCGGTGCGCCGTCGGGCCGCGCAAGCACCATCGCGAGATCGGCGTCGGCATTCGAGCAGAACCACTTGTCGCCGGTCAGGCGCCAGACGGTATCGCCCTGCGCGTCGGTTTCGCGGGTCGCGCGCGTCGCGATACGGCCGACGTCGGAGCCGGCCGCCTGCTCGGTCATGAACATCGCGCCCTGGTACAGCGTGTCGAAGTCGCGCGACGCGAGCCTCGGCAGGTAGCGCGCGACGAGTGCGGGATCGCCGAAGCGGCGCAGCGTGCGCGTCAGCGAATCGGTCATGCTGACCGGGCAGCACAGCCCGAATTCCGCCTGCACGAACAGGAACGTCAGCGCGTACTTGACGAGCGGCGGCACGGTTTCGGCCCCGTGGCTCAGCGACGCGAGCCCGAGCTCCGCATACGCGACCCGTTCGAGCGCGACGTACGCCGGATCCTTGTCGATCCGCTGCACGGCCTCGCCGCGCCGGTTGCGGTGCTCGAGCACGGGCGGATGCTTGTCCGCGCGCGCCGCCCATTCGTCGAGTTCGCCCGATACGCGCTCGCCGAGCGCGCGCAGCCGCGGCTCGAGTTCCGCATAGTGCGCGTTGCCGAGATGCAGCTTCAGCAACGCGCCGAGATCGGGGTCGACGGTGAAGAAATTGATGCCCCGGCTGTCGGGGATATGGGATGCGCCGGTGTCCGGCGTGCGAGCGGTGTCGTTCATGCGTGCGTCTCCTGGGTTGCCAGCGCATCGGCCGGGCCACGGTGCCGCGGCGCCCGGCCCGTCGTGCGTCAAGCCTCCCGCAGAGCGTAGGCGCGCGGTCGATAAGCGTCCAATACAGGATTTATCCGGTACGATAGATATCGCTTATCGATGCCGACGCCTGGAGGAGACACCGTGGAACTGAGGCAGTTGCGCTACTTCGTGGCCGTCGCCGAGGAGCTGCACTTCGGGCGCGCGGCGAAGCGCCTGTACATCTCGCAGCCGGCGCTGAGTTTCGACATCCGCAAGTTCGAGGACGCGCTCGGCGTGCAGCTTTTTTCCCGCACCAACAAGACGGTCGCGCTGACCAACGCGGGCGCGGTGCTGCTCGGCGAGGCGCGCCGGCTGCTGCTGCAGGCGGCCGAGGCCGAGCGCCTGACGGTGCGCTCCGCGTCGGGGCTCGCCGGCCGGCTGCGGATCGGCTTCGTCCATTCGATGCTGTATCGCGGGCTGCCCGACGCGGTGCGGCGCTTCGAGGCCGACTATCCGGGCGTCGAGATCGTGCTGAGCGAGATGAACACGCACGCGCAGGTGCAGGCGATCCAGCGCGGGCAGATCGATCTCGGCTACGCGCACTGGGGCCACTGCCCGCCCGAGGTCGAATCGGCGCCCGTCTATGCGGAGCCGTTCGTGTGCTGCCTGCCGGCCGCGCATCCGCTTGCGCGGCGCCGGCAGGTCGCGCTCGCCGCGCTCGCGACGGAACCGTTCATCCTGTTTCCGCGCGACGCCGCGCCGCACTATCACGACCTGATCATCGCGCAGTGCGTGAACGCGGGATTCAGTCCGCTGATCCGTCACGAGGCACGGCTGTGGCAGACGATCCTGTCGATGATCGAGTTCGGGATGGGCATCGCGCTCGTGCCGCGCGTGCTGCAGCAGGTCAAGAGCGACCGGCTCGCGTTCCGGCCGCTGAAGGATGCGTCGCTCGAATCGCGCACGCTGGAGCTGAAGCGCAGCGGCACCGCCGAACCGGTCGCGCTGCGCTTCGCCGACTACGTGCGCGCGTCGATCGACGCGCTGCCCGCGCTCGCGGGCTGAGCCGGCGCGCCCGACTTCGCGCCGGTACTTCTCCGCTACTTCGCTTCGGGCTGCAGCACCGGCGGTGCGCGCCGGTACCACACCGCGTACACGACGGACAGCGCGATCAGGAACGGAATGCCGAAGATCAGCGTCATGTGGAATTCGGCGGTGAAGTACGTCGTCACCATCACCGCGAGCATCAGCGCCGCGCCGAGTAGCGTCAGCAGCGGAAAGCCGCGCATCCGGAACGCGGGCGCCGGCAGGCCGAGCGCCGTGCGACGCCGCCGGAAGCAGTAATGCGTGACGAAGATCATCATCCAGGTGAACAGTGCGCCAAACATCGACACCGCCATCATGATCGTGAACGACGCGTCCGGGTACAGCACGCTCAGGACCGTCGCGAGCGCGATGCCGAGCGTCGACAGCAGCAGCGCGCCGAACGGCACGCCGCGCATGTTCACCTCGCCGAGCGCCTTCGGCGCGTACCCCGCGCGCGACAGGCTGAACATCATCCGCGTCGTGATGTAGAGCTGGCTGTTCATCGCGGACAGCGCGGCGATCAGCACGACGAAGTTGATCAGCCCGGCCGCGCCCGGCAGGTGGATCGCCTCCATCACCTTCACGAACGGGCTCTCGTCGCGCCCCGCCGCCGTCCACGGCACGATCGCGAGCATCAGCGCAAGCGTGACGAGATAGAACAGCACGAGCCGCACGATCGTCGAGCGGAACGCGCGCGTCACCGCACGCTCGGGATCCTCGGCTTCGCCCGCGGCGACCGCGATCATCTCGATGCTCAGGTAGCTGAAGATCGACACGATCACCGCGACCCACATGCCCCACATCCCCTTCGGAAAGAAACCGCCATGCCCGGTGTAATGGTGGAAGCCCGCGCCAGCCGCGCCGTCGCCGACCAGTGCCGGATTGCCGAATACGACGTACGCGCCCAGCACGATGAAGCCGACGATCGCCGCGATCTTCACGACCGAGAAGCCGTATTCGACCGCGCCGAACACGTCGACGCTGCGCGCGTTGACGAACACGAGCAGCGCGGAGAAAGCGACGATCCACAGCCAGCCCGGCACGCCCGGGAACCAGTACTTCATGTACAGCGCGATCGCGGTGACTTCGGTGCCGACCGCGAGCACGATGCACGCCCAGTACGCATAGCGCACGAGGAACCCGGCCCACGGGCTCACGTAATGTTCGGCGTATGCGCCGAACGACCCGGAGGTCGGGTGCGCGACCGTCATCTCCGCGAGACAGCCCATCAGCAACAGCGAGATGAACGCGCCGATCGCGTAGCTGACGAGCACGCTCGGGCCGGCAAAGCCGATCGCGAACCCGCTGCCGAGAAACAGACCCGTGCCGATCGCACCGCCGATCGCGATCATCGCCATCTGCCGTGCGGAGAGCGTGCGGCGCAGGCCCTGCTCGCGCGCCGCGATGTGCTGGAATTGCCCTTCTGGTTGCATCGAATGACCTCGTTCGAAAACGTGTGTCCGGTCGAAATGTCGACGGCGCACGGACCGGTGCCGGACCGCGCCGGCCACCGTGCGCCGCGTGCTCAGAACAGGTGACGCAAGCCGGCCGCGATACCTGTCTGGTTGCCGCGTCCGGGCATTTCGGTGAACGCGCCGCCGCTCACCCGGTTGTAGTCGACCGTCGCGTAGACCTGCGTCGCCTTCGACAGCGCGTACTCGGCCTCGAGCACGCCCGTATAGCGCTTCCCGCCGTTACCTGCGATGCCGTTGACGTTGCGGATGTCGTCGTAATACGCGACGCCCGTCACCGATACCGCCGGCGTGACCTTCACACCCGCACCGGCATAGAAGATCGCGTCGCGCCGCGGATGGTCGGCGAACGAACCGTAGGCCACGTCGCGGCCCGGCGCGTTCAGCAGTTGCCGGTCGAGCATGCCCGTGCGGTCGATGCCGCCGAGATAGCCCGCGTACAGCGTCGCCGCGCCGAACGCGTAGCGTGCGCCCGCGCCCCATGCCTGCTGAGCACGGCTCGTCAGGTCGCGCACCTGCTGGTAGGTCGCGCCGACCATCAGCCCGCCGAGCGTGTACGACACGTGCGTGCCCCAGTACGCGTTCGCGCCGAGGCTGCCCGCGACGCCGCCGAAACCATAGCTCGCGCCGAC
Organism: Burkholderia sp. MSMB1835; assembly: GCF_001526365.1. Classification (NCBI taxonomy): domain Bacteria; kingdom Pseudomonadati; phylum Pseudomonadota; class Betaproteobacteria; order Burkholderiales; family Burkholderiaceae; genus Burkholderia; species Burkholderia sp. MSMB1835. The sequence goes on along the minus strand of NZ_LOYP01000031.1, from coordinate 3,575 downwards.
GTTCAGCCCGCCGAACGTGCCGTCGTAGCTGACCACGTTGCTCGCGCGGCCCTGCGTGAGAAAGTACGGCCACATGTTGGCCGCGTAGTTGCCGACCGTCAGCGGGTCGAGATCGCCGAACAGGTTGAACGCCTCGGTCGCCTGCCGGCCGAGCTTCACGGTGCCCCAGTCGCTCGCCAGGCCGACATACGCGTAGCGGCCGAACAGCGCGCCGTCGAGCTGCCCGCTCTGCGGCTCGAAGCCGCTCTCGAGCCGGAAGACCGCCTTCAGCCCGCCGCCGAGCGCTTCGCTGCCCTGCAGGCCCCAGCGGCTGTTGGTGATCGCGCCGTTGATCATCTGCACGCCGGCGTCGTTCGATGCGTTCGCGTGCGTCGTGTAGCGAATGCTCTGGTCGACGATGCCGTACAGCGTCACGCCGCTCTGCGCCATCGCGCCGCTCGCGGCGAGCAGGCCGGCCATCGTCGGCACTGCGAATCGAGTGATACGTGTCATCTTCGTCTCCATCCTTGTCTGAATTGTCGGTGTTCGTCGGGGGGTGTGGGTACCGGTCGGCAATCGCAGGTGCCGCAGTCGTCGCGACGTCGCGTGCCGGCTAGCCGCGCGCCGTCGGCAGCGCGACGTACGCGACCAGCTCGACGCGCATGTCCGGGTGCGCGAAGCCCTGCACGCCCACGCACGTGCGGTTCGGGTACGGTTCGTGGAAGTGGCGCCGGTATTCGGCGTCGAATTCGGGCATCGCCCTCACGTCGGACAGGTAGACGAGCACCTGCGCGACGTCGTCCATCGTCGCGCCGGCCGCCGCGACGGCCTTCGCGAGATTGCCGAGCGTGATGCGCGCCTGCTCGGCCATCGTGTCGCCGGCGATCGCGCCGGACGCATCGACCGGCCCATGGCCGGTAAACATCAGCCCACCCGCGCGGGTCGCCCACGAGAACGGCTGCGCGAGCGGGGGCAAGTCGACCGGAATCGTGTCTGCCATCGTGTGCTCCTTCGGTTCGGGACCGGCCGCTCAGGCGGCCTGGCGCGACGCGCCGCCGAGCACGTCGGCGATCGCGTTCGCGACGTGCTCGACGTTCGCGTCGTTCAGGCCCGCGATGCACATGCGGCCCGAGCGCAGCAGGTAGACGCCGTGCGACGCGCGCAGCCGGTCCACGTCGGTCGCGGCGATGCCCGTGTAGCTGAACATGCCGCGCTGCGTGACGAGCGCATCGAACGCGGGTGCCGGCAGGCGCGCGTCGAGCCGCACCTTCAGCGCGCCGCGCATGCGCTTGATGCGCGTGCGCACCTGGGCCACTTCGTCTTCCCAGCGCGCACGCAGGACGTCGTCGTGCAGCACGGCCGACACGAGCTGTGCACCGAACAGCGGCGGGCTCGAATAGGTGCGGCGCACGCCGGCCTGCAACTGGCTCAGCACCGTCGCCGCTTCGGCCGCGCTCGCGCAGACGATCGACAGGCCGCCGACGCGCTCGCCGTACAGCGAGAAGTTCTTCGAAAACGAGTTGCTGACGATCGCCGGCAGTCCCGCTTCGACGATTGCGCGCACGGCCCATGCGTCGTCGTCGAGTCCGTCGCCGAAGCCCTGGTATGCCATGTCGAGGAACGGAATCAGCCCGCGCCGCGCGAGCACGTCGATCACCGCGCGCCATGCGTCGCGGCCGAGGTCGAGGCCCGTCGGGTTGTGGCAGCACGGCTGCAGCAGCACGATGCTGCGCGCGGGCAGCGCGTCGAGCGCCGCGAGCATCGCGTCGACGCGCAGGTCGTTGCGCGCTTCGTCGTAGTACGGATACGTGTGCACGTCGAGGCCGGCCGCCGCGAAGATCACGCGATGGTTGTCCCACGTCGGATCGCTGATCCAGATCGCGCTATCGGGAAAATAGCGCTTCACGAAATCTGCACCGAGCCGCAACGCGCCCGAACCGCCGAGCGTCTGCAGCGTCGCGATACGCCCTTGCGCGAGCGCCGCGCAGTCGGCGCCGAACACGAGGCGCTGTACGCCCTGCCGATATGCGGCGAGCCCTTCCATCGGCAGATACGTATGCGGCGCACCGGCTTCGCGCACGCGCTCGGCCGCGAGACGCGTGCTTTCCGGCACGGGGATGCGGCCCGCGTCGTCGTAGTAGAGACCGATGCTGAGGTTGACCTTGTGCGGATGGACGTCCTGCTGGAACGCCTGGAACAGCGACAGGATCGGGTCGCCCGGATAGGCGGGAATGTGTTCGTACATGGCGCAATGACGGTTGAAGTTGAAGGCGGCGAGTCGGCCGGCGGCGCGACAGCGCGTCAGGTCGTGCGGTCGAGGCATGGGGCGCATGTTATCGAGGACGAAATAGAATGAGCTTCACTTTTCGATGACGAATTGCCGTCTTTGCAGTAGAGTCTGCGCTTGTCATCTCGAAAATGAGGGGATTCTGCGAAATGAATCTGGATCGAACCGACATGCGGATCCTCCGGCATCTCGAGCGGGACGGCCGTATCAGCAATCAGGACCTCGCGAACGCGGTCGCGCTGTCGCCGTCCGCGTGCCTGCGGCGCGTGAAGCTGCTCGAGGAGCGCGGCGCCATTTCGGGTTACCGCTGCACGATCGAGCCGAAGAAGGTCGGCGTCGCATTCGAAGCGCTCGTGCATGTGTCGATGCGGCCGGACGTGCCCGAATGGCACGACCGTTTCGTCGAGGCGCTTCAGCAGTGGCCGGAAGTCATCGCCGCGCAGATCGTGACGGGCGGCTCGAACTACGTACTGACGGTACGGGCGCGCGACCTCGACCACTATTCCGACTTCGTGATCAACCGCCTGCACCGCGCGACAGGCGTGATGTCGATCAATTCGAGCATCGTGCTCGCGACGCTCAAGCGCGACGGCTCGATCCTCGATCTCGTCGAGCCGTCGACGGCCAGCTGACGAACTTCTTGTACCGGCCTGAAAAATATTTGAAGAAAGGGCTTTACGAACCCAAAAAGCTCTGACATAATTTCAGCTTCTTTGGGCGGTTAGCTCAGCGGTAGAGCACTGCCTTCACACGGCAGGGGTCACTGGTTCGATCCCAGTACCGCCCACCAAAGAATTCAAGGGCCTGCGTCTCACGACGCAGGCCCTTTTCGTTTTGGCGGCGCGCGTGCGCTGCACGATGCGGGCGCCGCGTCAGTCGACGCCGCGTCCGCACGCCGGTGCCGGCTTACCGGCCCTGCCCCACCCGCTCCGCCGTCGCATCGAACGCGCGCTTCGCCTTGTCGACGATCTCGTCGACCTCCGCCTCGCGAATCACGAGCGGCGGCGACAACAGCATCCGGTCGCCGGTCGCGCGCATGATCAGGTTGCCGTTGAAGCAGAAGTCGCGGCAGATCGTGCCGACATCGACGTCCGCGCCGAAGCGCTCGCGCCGGTGTCCGTCGCGCGCCAGTTGAACGCCGGCGACCAGCCCCGCTCCCGCAATCTCCCCGACGATCGGATGATCGCCCAATGCGTCGCGCAGCCGCCGCTGGAAATACGGGCCGATATCGATCTTCACGCGCTCGACGATGCCTTCGTCGCGCAGCAGCTTCAGGTTCGCGACCGCGACGGCGGCCGCCACCGGGTGG
>NZ_LOYP01000030.1:0-964 GCF_001526365.1 Burkholderia sp. MSMB1835 | reverse complement strand
CGCGCGGGCAGCCGCGTGATCGTCAAGGCCGACGGCGTCTACCTGTGGGACTCGGACGGCAACAAGGTGATCGACGGGATGGCCGGCCTCTGGTGCGTGAACGTCGGCTACGGCCGCAAGGAGCTCGCCGACGCCGCGTATCGCCAGCTGCAGGAGCTGCCGTTCTACAACACGTTCTTCAAGACGACGCACCCGCCGGTGATCGAACTCTCCGCGATGCTCGCGGAAGTGACGCCCGCCGGCTTCAACCACTTCTTCTATTGCAACAGCGGCTCGGAAGGCAACGACACGGTGCTGCGCGTCGTGCATCAATACTGGCGCGTGCAGGGCAAGCCGCAGAAGAAATACGTGATCTCGCGCAAGAACGGCTACCACGGCTCGACGATCGCGGGCGGCACGCTCGGCGGGATGGGCTACATGCACGAGCAGATGCCGTCGAAGGTCGAGCACATCGTGCACATCGACCAGCCGTATTTCTTCGGCGAAGCGCAACCGGGCGAGACGCCCGAAGCATTCGGGCTCGCGCGGGCGCAGCAGCTCGAGGCGAAGATCCTCGAACTCGGCGCGGAGAACGTCGCGGCGTTCATCGGCGAGCCGTTCCAGGGCGCGGGCGGCGTGATCTTCCCGCCGTCGACGTACTGGCCGGAAATCCAGCGGATCTGCCGCAAGTACGACGTGCTGCTCGTCGCCGACGAAGTGATCGGCGGGTTCGGCCGCACCGGCGAATGGTTCGCGCACCAGCACTTCGGCTTCGAGCCGGACCTGATCACGATGGCGAAGGGCCTCACGTCGGGCTACGTGCCGATGGGCGCGGTCGGTATTCACGAGCGCATCGCGCGCCCGATCATCGACAACGGCGAATTCAATCACGGCCTCACGTACTCGGGCCACCCGGTGGCGGCCGCCGTCGCGGTCGCGAACCTGAAGCTGCTGCGCGACGAAGGCATCGTCGAGCGCGTGAAGA